>CAZWVO010000010.1:0-13103 GCA_964637535.1 uncultured Flavobacteriaceae bacterium | reverse complement strand
AACTAAAAAACAACGGGTTTAGTATACCGTTGGTCGGTAAAATTAAGTTTATTTTTTTTTAGTATTCGAAAACAGCTCAATTCCCAGTCATAATATTAACGCAAAAGGCCCTTCCAAAATTGGAAAGGCCCTTCTATGAAGTCGTTTCGTCCCCCGATGAAACGCTTCAATTCTTGTTATTATATACCCCGTAAAGTGAAAAAAGTCACTTTTATAGTTGTGCTATTATTCTTGCGAAAATCCCCCGAAAAAACGCTCTAGTTCTTTAAGTGTTGCTTCAGAGGTTTCAATATCTTTAACTACTTCTCCTTTATTTAAAACCACAATACGTTCGCATACTTCCGTAACGTGTATCAAATCATGACTAGACACCAGAACCGTTATATCCTTATTTTGAGCTAAGTCCTTAATAATTCCTTTTAAACGAATTTGTGTTGTAGGGTCCAAATTGGCAAAAGGTTCGTCTAAAATAATCACTTTAGGATTTCCAATAAAGGACGCTACAATACCCGCTTTTTTCTGATTTCCCTTTGACAAATCTCGGAGGTACTTTTTTTGTTTCAAAATTTCGCCATGAAAAAAATCTTCAAAGTTGGCAAGTAACGCATCCACATCCGCTTTATTTTGCCCTCTTAATTCCCCAATAAAATAAAAGTATTCTTCAGGGGTTAAATAACCTATTAGAAAAGTTTCATCAATAAATGCAGAAGTAAATGGTTTCCATTCCTCGCTTGCATCTACCTGTATTTTATTATTTATTATGTGTCCCGTACTAGGTTGAATTAAATCTAATAGCAAACTAAAAAAGGTTGTTTTTCCGGCGCCATTATTACCAACTAAGCCAAAACTTTGGCCCTTAGGAATTTCTAAGTGTTCTATTTTTAAAACCGTTGTAGCGCCGTATTTTTTAGTAAGTTGATGTGTTGTTATCATATATTTAATTTATAGATCTGCTTACGATTTTTGCTTATACGCCAAAAGGGTCTTGTACTTTTCTTTTTTGTAAACCTGTTCTATCTTTTTAAAGACCCAATTCTTAAACGCAAAACCCAAAAGACCTGCAAGTGCCACCAAAACGTATCCTACCATAGCGTTAACTAAATAATACCCTAGGGCATAAATTACCATTGGTAAGAACAATTTTGGAAGGGTAAGTAACATCGTTTTAATATTGAAAGATTGTTTGTCTCCAAAGGCTTTTTTACTGGATGTTAAGTCCATTGGGGTCTTAATATAAGCTCCTCCCCAAAGTACCAGATAGGAATTTACTCCAACATTATAGATGGCACCCACCAAGACGGCCAAATACGCATCCAAGCCAAAAAATAAGTAAAAAGAAGCCAAAATAGTACTAATTACGGTAGCAATACTTATGAGATACCATTTGGAATTCAAATATTCGCGGTATTGAATATTTTGGCTCATCATTAAGGGATAGTACGAGCTATCCCAGCTAGGAACAAACTGACCAAAAGTAAAGAGAAAACCCCCAGAAACAAATATACCGGCAAAAATGCTCCACATTGGACCCTCATATGCTTCCACGGCTCCGGTAAAAAATAGAAGTCCATAGAACAGAAACAATACACTCGTAATTACAGTGGTTTTGGAGCGTTTATTTCTAAGGATTAGTTTGATATCGTTCTTTAGAAAAACCCCTAGTTTACCAAAGCGATCTAACCAACCGTAATCTTCCGTTTTAGCAATTGCTTTTTTGCTGGCCAAACCGGCATCTAAATACATGTGTGTTTTAAAATATAAAAAGGCCAAATAGTACAGTACCAAAGCCAAAACAAAAGGTAATATTGCAGTCCATGGCATAGTATACAGAGCGTCAAAAAATGGAGCAGTATAGGTGGTAATATCAAAAAATTTAAAATACTGACAGGCTGCTAAGGCGGCAAAAACAGCACCAACAGGATACAGGATACTATCTTTATTGTTTACTAAAACATTTAAAAAATTACTGCAATATATTAAAGCCATAATGCCAATATGCCATCCTATTACCCCTATAACATCATATCCTTGAGCAAGGAGTACAATAGAAAAAGGGACGAAGAAAAAGGCGTGCGACCAGTTAAAAAAGGAAAGAACTACCTTACCCATAGCGTAGTGCACAACCGCACTTTTCTTAAATGGTAAGTACAAAAGTGGTTTTATGTTGGTAATAGGCATTTTTTGTAGTGCGTATCTAAAAACCAAATCGAAAACTAGGTAATACACTAAAAATTGATTTATTAGCCTTAGTGGATCTCCTTTCTCTAAGTCTTCCAATAAAAAAAAAGCACCTACGCCCATCATCAAAAGAGAGCCTGCTAGCCATAAGGCTCCAAAAATCATCAGAATTTTGAAACCCAAATTGGTTTTAAAGGACGCCGCCCTAAAAAAAGACTTCCATTCCAAGTTAAGAAAGTGTTTTAGCATACTCTTACGATAATTTAATATCCCATTAGTGTGGCAAATATAAACTTTGTTACTAATCATCATTATTTTTTAAGTAAGCATTTAAAAAAAGCATTGGCAATGCTTAATTTTGCATTCTATTACTAAAATAAATTCATGACTAATTTTCATCAGCTTACTGTTTCTAGGATACAAGAGCTTACCCCCAATGCTGTTGCCGTTACCTTGCAGATACCGGCTTCGTTAAAAGACACTTTTTCTTTTGTTTCTGGACAATACATTACAATAAAGCACAATGGTAAACACGGTGAAGTACGAAGAGCCTACTCCATCTCTTCTGCACCTACCGCTCCGGATATTACTGTGGGGATTAAAAAAGTGACAGAAGGAAATTTTTCTGTCTATGCTAATACTACACTAAAGGAGGGAGATATTTTGGAAGTGATGCCACCAGAAGGACGATTTATTTTTGAACCCAGTAATACCGGTCGGCATATTGCAGCCTTTGCCGCGGGCAGTGGAATAACGCCAATAATAAGTATTGCTGAAAGTGTTTTGACAAGTCATCTCCATAGTACTTTCACCCTTGTCTATGGAAATCAAAACCCAGAAGAAACTATGTTTAATGCCGAGGTTAAGGCGCTTTCTGATAAATATACTAATCGGTTTTTTGTTCAAAATTGCTATAGCAAAGCACAAGAAGAAGGTGCTTTATTTGGGCGTATAGATGCCTCCGTTACCAACTACATTGTAAAAAACAAGTTTAAAGATACCGTCTTTGATGCGTTTTATCTATGTGGCCCAGAATCTATGATTGATACCGTAACCGCAACACTTAAAAACAACGGTGTTTCAGAAAATAAAATTCTTTTTGAGCTTTTTACCGCTACAGATGCTGTAGATACCATTGCAGAAAATGTAGCCGGAAAAACTACAGTAGAAGTCCTTGTAGATGACGCTTCCTATTCATTTTCTATGGATAAGAAAACCCTTGTTTTGGATGCTGTTCTTAAAGAGGATATAGATGCTCCTTATTCTTGTCAGGGTGGTGTTTGTAGTAGTTGTATTGCTCGTGTTACTGAGGGTAAGGCAGAAATGGTAAAAAATCAAATTTTAACAGATGGCGAAATTGCCGAAGGTTTAATTCTTACTTGTCAGGCGCACCCCTTAACCGATACTTTAAAAGTTGACTATGACGATGTTTAAAGGGCTTATACCTTGGAAAATGTAGCGCTAAGTACCCTCATAGCATGATCATAACCAATAGTAAAGGCTTTTTCTATACCCTTTTTATCTAACATCCCTATAGTTTCTACTTCTTGAGGCTCAAAAATAAGATCGCATTTTTTGAGTTTCTTTTTGCTAGAGGCATAAATCATTAAGCCCGTAATTCGATTAGTTAGTTGCAAAGAAGTGCGAATAGCGCTTTTAGGTTCCTCCTTAATAATAGAAACATTACTTCCAATTACATAGTTAACCTTTTTCTTTAGGTCTTCTATAGGAAAATTATTCATAATGCCGCCATCGGCATGGAGCCCATTGTATAACGTTACTGGACTATAAATTGGAGGTAAGGCAGTAGAAGCCAGTAAGGGTTTAATTAGTTCACCTTCAGAAAAAACTTCTGCTTCTCCTTTTTGCAAATTTGTAGTAACAACATAAAGTTTTCGCTGTAGCGCTTCAAAAGAGTTCTCTGGAAAATAGGTTTTAAATATGGGGAAAAAACGTTCTGTGTCTATTAATCCTGGTTTTTGAATAGTAAAAAAAGAGTACTTAAATAGCGGTGTATTTTTAAAAAAAGACAGCATTTCTTCAATAGAATTTCCATTTGCATATAGTGCTCCCACCAAAGCCCCAATACTCGTTCCTGATATTATTGAAGCATTAATTTCATAGGCCTCAAACGCCTTCAACATTCCAATATGGGCCATGCCTCTAACACCCCCTCCAGAAAGTACCAAGCCAATAGATTTTGCCTGCACCTCCTTTAGTTCCATTTTAGGTCCTATGACACTGCTTTTATTTCTTGTATTTTTCATAAGTTTAGACTACAAAAATAAAGGCTTTAGCCTATTTTTTTATAAAAAAATTAAATACGCATCCCACGCCAACAGACCAGTTAGTCTGTTCTTGTACCGCAATTGCGCTAAACATCCTGTTTTAGGGGGTTAGTCATTATATATTGGTGTTTAGTCTACAGGATCAATATAAAAATGAAGAGCGCCAATATCCATAACAGACCAGTTAGTTTGTTCGTTAAATAAATGTTATTATAATTAAATTAGATAAGCGCTGTAATAAATAGGCTAATTATTCGACCAAATTCTTCGTAAGTTTACGCTCCAATTTTAAATTGAAAAGGAGACTTTTAAACGTGGCGGATACCCATTATAAAGTTTCGTAAACATCTAAATAGAACACATGGCAAATTCATACTACGATTCAGCAGATTTAAGAAAGTTTGGGAAAATTACAGAATGGAGTGAAGAACTGGGAAATAAGTTTTTTGAGTACTACGGAAAAGTTTTTGAGGAAGGTGCATTATCTGCCAGAGAGAAATCTTTAATCGCACTTGCAGTATCCCATGTTGTAAAATGTCCTTATTGTATTGATGCGTATACCAAAGATGGTTTACAAAAAGGAATTACCAAAGAAGAAATGATGGAAGCGGTGCATACCGGTGCTGCAATAGAAAGTGGCGCTACCTTAGTGCATGGAGTGCAAATGATGAATAAGTATAACAAATTATCAATGTAGTAACAGTTAAATTCTGTAGCCTAAAACACGTTGAATAGGACTGCGTATCTATACTGAACACACAATACCAAAAAAATGGCGACTAAATCCTTAAAAGCAAGGGATAATGAACTTGCGGTAACCAATAAGCAATTAGAAATCCTTAATGGAGGCATATTTGCAGATGGAGAACTTCCTTTCTTTAAAGATAAAATTGGAGAGATCGGTCATTTTCCTTTACGCCCAAGAACCTTGGAGATTTTACAAATCAATGTGGGTTACATGTGTAATCAGGTTTGTGAACACTGCCATGTAGATGCAGGGCCAGATCGTAAGGAGATAATGACTCGTGAAACCATGGAGCAGTGCCTAGAAGTTATTCGAAATACTGGGGCACATACGTTAGATTTAACCGGTGGCGCTCCAGAGATGAACCCAAATTTTAGATGGTTTGTAGAAGAAGCGTCAAAAGCAGGCATCAAAGATTTTATAGTGCGTTCTAACTTAACCATTATTCGGGCGAACAAAAAATATTATGATTTACCCGACTTCTTTAAAAAACATAATGTACATGTAATTTCTTCTATGCCACACTATACCCGTGGTAAAACAGATAAGCAGCGTGGTGATGGTGTTTTTGATAAATCTATAAAGGCGTTACAAGAATTAAATGCTAGAGGTTACGGAATGCCCAATAGTGATTTACGTCTCGATCTAGTTTACAATCCGTCTGGAGCCTATTTACCTGGTGATCAGGCTGCCTTAGAAAGCGATTTTAAAAAGGCTTTAAAAGAAGACTTTGATATTGATTTTCATAATTTATTTGCTATTACCAATCTTCCAATAGCAAGATTTTTAGACTATTTAATTGCTTCTGAGAATTACGAAGACTATATGTACGCCCTTGTAGAAGCGTATAACCCTTCTGCTGTAGCTAATGTAATGTGCACCAATACTATTTCTGTTAGTTGGGATGGCTGGTTGTACGATTGTGATTTTAACCAGATGCTAGACTTAAAAGTGGCTAGTAAAGTACAACATATAAAGGACTACAACGAAGCAGTTTTAAATGATAGAAACATTATTATTTCGCAACATTGTTATGGCTGTACAGCTGGTGCAGGAAGTAGTTGCCAAGGCACTGTAGCATAGCGAAATAAAATCTAGATTTTAGCTAATTTTATTAAAATTGTGGCTTAATTTAGGTTGTGTAAACCAACTATACGGTTTGCAATACACCTATAAGGCGTAATAAAATCTACTTTTTAACGCATTTTACCGATTTTTTAAACGAAATATCGGATTTAAGATACCAAACCCAAGATTTGTGAGTTGTATATAAAAGACCATATGGTCTGTTCCCCGAGAAAACTCAAATCTTATGGAAAAAAGCTTAAAGCGCATGGCTACCATGCAACGTATGCAGGTTACTGGCCTGGAATTGTTCTACAAAAATGGTTACTACAATACAAGTATTGATGATATCCTTAAGGAACTCTCCCTTTCTAAGGGAGCCTTCTATTATCATTTTGATTCTAAGGAAGATTTCTTTATTCAGATTGTGCAAAACCTAGTAGTTAGAAAGGTATACAGTATGCTTATTGAACCTATAGAAGGGCACGATGACACCTTACAATTGATTACCAACTGTTTTGAAAATGCATTAGAAACAGCTGTTCACAATGAGTTAGACTACGGTTTTGTGCTCAGTAATTTTGTAACAGAATTTAACGGGAAAAACCCGGAAATAATGAAATACCTTAACGACATCCTAAAAATTTGGGAAGTTAACTTGGTAAGTGCAATTCAAAAAGGGAAATTTAACGGGTATATAGACCGTCATGTAGACAGTGAAGGCGTTGCAGTATATCTTATTAGCGCCTTTATTGGGGTTCGTACCTTAATGGTAGAAACAACTCCAAGTGCTCGTAAATATAGGTTTATGTCGCAGTTAAGACAGTATTTCAAGTCCATTGAGAACAAGCAACACGTATAGTTAGTTATCTATCGCCCTGCTAAAACGTCCTTTATCTTTTGCAATACTCTAGTGGGAGGTATGGTTGCCATTACGTTTTCGTAGTTTTTAGGAACCTTATTTCCATAAACCGAAGTTGGAATCATGGGATATTTGGTTATATCGGATAACAACGCATTATCTAGGTCTTGCCCAAAAGGGTAAAAGCCCGCATATGGGTGGGTAACTCCCCACAATGTAATAGTAGGTATTTGAAACATAGCAGCCAAATGCGCATTACCACTATCCATAGCAAGCATAAGGTCTAATTGTGAGATTACCGCTAATTCTTCCTCAAAAGAAACGGTATTGGCCATATTAATGCAATTTGAAAACTGCTTTTCCCATATGAGCAGTTGTTCTTTTTCTAAGGCCCCTCCACCAAAAAGAATGATTTTATACTGATTATCCTCTTGCAATTGCGCAATTACCTCTTCCATTAATGACAAGGGATACATCTTGCCAGAAAATGCTGCAAAAGGTGCAATCCCTATCCATTTTTTGGTGTTTGTTACTATTCTTTTTTGCGTTTCCGGTGAGATAGAGCGCATAGCAGGCAGGGGAATGTTTAAAAAATCAATAGGTAAATCAAGCTTAGCAAGCACATCGGCGTAGCGCTGATGCGTGGTTTTAAGCTGCCGTATCTCTTTGTCTTTGCGCCAACGTGTAAGACTTTTTTTTTCTGCACGTCCCTTGTCTATCTGTACAAATGGAATCTTACTAAATCTAAAAAAGCGTTTTAAAATATTACTGCGAAGTACATTGTGAAAATCGGCTACTTGTTCCACGCCTATGCGCTTTAACTCTTTAAAAAGACGCCATAAGCCTTTAAAACCCTTGTGTTTTCCCTTTACATCTGCCACATATACCGTAACATTTTCAAATTCCGAAAACATAGGTTCAAACAAGGCCTTAGTAAGTATTGTGATCTTTATTTCCGGATATTGCATCCTAAGTGCAGCAATTACCGGCACCGTCATGGCTACGTCACCCATGGCCGAAAGCCTAATAATTAGTATATGAGGTTGTTTCGGCAATTGCGTTTTCAAAGCGGTTCTCTTACTAATTTCCACGGAGAATAGGATTTAACTCCTCATCATTATACATCTTCATTTGCTTATAGACCTTCATATACTTTTTTCCCTCCTCAATATCTACCAATAATTGATCTATTGCGTTACCCAAATCTCGTTGTTGTTCCAGTAAAATCTTAAGTTTAGCTTCGCATTTCGCTTTATGCTCGGCAGTAGCATTAGTCCTATCAACTTCTTCTTGCATATGATACACCTTTAGGGCCAAGATAGACAATCTATCTATAGCCCAAGCAGGGCTTTCCGTATTAATCGTGGCCGACTCCAAGGTTTGAACCGATTGGTATTTTTTCAAAAAATAACTATCTATATATTCCACCAAATCTGTTCTATCTTGGTTGCTAGCATCAATTTTTCGCTTTAGCGTCAAGGCAGAAATTGGATCTATCTCCGGATCTCTAATAATATCTTCATAATGCCATTGTACGGTGTCTATCCAGTTTTTCCGATACAACAAATGTGCTATATCATTTTTAGGATAAGGGTTAGTAAAATCCTGATTAACATCGTCCTTAACATGATAAGTATCAATACTTCTTTTAAATATTTCAATGGCAAAATCACTAAACATAGTTCATCTCATTTAAAAACAAAGATACTTTTTCTTTTTATAGGAGTAGGATTTACGCTAGAACTCCAATCGTCAAAATTACTAAAGGAAACAAAATAGATACGATAAGAAGCAGTTCTCTAAGCTTAGGTTTCTTTATGACCTCAATATAGTTTGTAAGAAAAATAACGGCAGGGAAAAAAGTGAGAATCACAGGGAAAACGGTATTAGACGATTTCAAAATCGTAAGACCCAAACCAATAAAGAACGTAATGGCTACAAGGCGCATGGTTATAATTCTTCCTAAACCCGATTTTCCAAGGTTTACAAATCCCAAAATACCTGCAATACTCACCACAATCATATACACTATAAGTTTAGCGCTATTGGCCCAAGACAGAAAATACACATTAACTAAATCGAAAGAAAAAGCATAGTGATTTTCCAAGAATTCTAAATTGCCCGCCAATATGAGTACTGCAACACTAATGGTAAATACCGTAAAAATACCCGCAATAGGAACTAACCAGTTTCTAATGTTCTTAGGTTCATAAAAGTAAATAGCAATAAATACAAGAATAAGATACAATAGTGTCCAATCATAAAAAAGACTAGCGACCCCAATCCATAAAGTGGCGTCAAAAATCTTCAATTTAATGTTTTTAAGAGATTTAATGCTTAATAATCTCCTTGTGGCAAGCAAAAGAAAGAAACTACTCAACACAGCTCCATTATCCATCACAACCTCAGGAAAAACCACAAGTAATAAGGTATAGAACAGAATTCCAAAGGAATTAGTGCCCGTTAATTTATTGCGTTTAAGGATGAAATTGACTATAAAAATACTGAACAACAAAACCGCTAAAACACTGATTTGGAGAAAGAGTTTCTCCGGAGTATAGGTTGCTTGAAAAATGAAAAAATGTACGATCCAATAAAAAACAAAGAGAAAGCCCAGAAGAATTATGTAATTCATTGGCTTTGTTTTTCCAAAAATGCTTGAAATCATCCTAGGTTTTTATATTTTTGTAACGTAAATATAGCTAAGATGAAATCATTATTTAGAGCCATAGAAGATTTATTTGTAAACGTTCTTTTTTCTCCCTTTGACGCCTTAAGGGAAATTGCCTATGAAAGTTGGGCAATGTCCAACATACTTAATTGGATTTTATTTGCTATTGGCTCTGTTGCTTTTGTCTACTGGATGATACAGCTTAAAAAGTACAACGATAACGGTGAAGAGGACAAAAGTATCAGTTCTCATTCCTATTTATAGGATATCGCTTAAATTCTTTGCTAACCTACAGGTCAAAACCAAGATCTTTTCTATAGTACATTTCGTCAAAATGTAGTTTTGCAACATTCCTATAGGATTGTTGCAATGCTTCTTCTACCGTATTTCCAAAAGCGGTTACGGCAATTACTCTACCTCCGTTAGTAACCACTTTATTTTCTTTTAGCGTAGTTCCTGCCTGAAAAACAAGGGCATCCTTAATTGTATCAATTCCTTTAATTTCTTTCCCTTTTTCGTAGGCCTCTGGATATCCTCCTGAAACTGTCATTACCGTAGTTGCCGTTCTAGGATCTAATTTTAAATCAATAGTATCTAGACGCTGTGCCGCAAGTGCGCTAAACACCTCAACCAAATCGTTCTCTATACGCGGAATAATAACTTCTGTTTCAGGATCACCCAAACGCACATTGTATTCTATAACCTTAGGGGTATTGCCTACTTTAATAAGTCCAATAAAAATAAAGCCCTTGTACGGGAGTTGATCCTTTTTAAGGCCTTCAACCGTTGGTTTTACAACGCTTTCATGTATCCTATCCATAAACGCCTCATCCGCAAAAGGAACTGGAGAGATAGCGCCCATACCTCCTGTATTTAGACCTGTATCTCCCGCTCCAATACGTTTGTAGTCCTTTGCCGTCGGCAATACTTTATAATGCTCCCCATCAGTAAGTACAAAACAGCTTAATTCTATCCCGTCTAAAAATTCTTCAATCACCACCGTAGCACTGGCATTACCAAATTTGGCATCTACCAACATCTTGCGAAGTTCTTCCTTAGCTTCTTTTACATCTTCTAAAATTAAAACGCCCTTACCCGCTGCTAAACCATCTGCTTTTAACACATATGGTGGAACTAAGCTATCCAAAAAAGCATAGCCTTCTTCTATTTGATCCGCAGTAAAGCTCTGATACTCTGCCGTAGGTATGTTATGACGCATCATAAATTCCTTTGCAAACTCTTTACTCCCTTCCAGGGTTGCAGCAGCCTTTTGAGGTCCAATTACCGGAATGTGTTTTAATTGGGTATCATTTAAGAAAAAGTCATGTACCCCATTTACCAAAGGGTCTTCTGGCCCAACCACGACCATATTCACTTCATGTGCTATCACTGCTTCCTTAATGGCTTTAAAATCATTTACACCAATTGGTATATTTGAAGCAATAGCAGCTGTACCCGCATTACCAGGCGCCACATAAAGATTTTTTAGCTTTGGACTTTGCGCCAATTTCCAGGCTAGTGTATGCTCTCTTCCACCAGCGCCAAGGATCAAAATGTTCATGCTCTAAATTTTGCGTAAAAATACAGTTTGAAACGCAAAAGAAACAACATAATTCATGGAATTGAATTTAAATAGGAAAAATAACAAAAAAGCAATTTTATTACTTTCTATTTCTTCTAGAGAAATCGCGGTGTTCGGTTTTTTCCAGTTCTTCTGCGGATAGGGTTTTAAAGTAGTCAAACGTCTTTTTCATACCTTCTGAACGACCCACCTTTGGCTCCCATCCTAAAATTTCTTTAGCCTTAGAAATATCTGGTTGACGTTGCATGGGATCATCCTTGGGCAAGGGTTTGTAAATTACTTTCTGGTCCGTGCCCGTAAGCTTAATTATTTCTTCCGCAAAATCTTTAATACTAATCTCATGGGGATTTCCAATGTTTACAGGCAATACATAGTCGCTCATTAACAAACGATAAATACCTTCTACTTGGTCATCTACATAACAAAAAGATCTGGTTTGAGAACCATCACCAAAAATAGTAAGGTCTTCTCCTCTTAGCGCTTGTCCCATAAAAGCAGGTATTACCCGCCCATCATTTAATCGCATTCTTGGCCCATAAGTATTAAAAATACGCACAATACGGGTTTCCAGGCCATGAAAACGGTGGTACGCCATAGTAATGGATTCTTGAAAACGTTTGGCTTCATCATAGACCCCTCTAGGGCCAATAGTATTCACATTACCGTAATACTCTTCCGTTTGTGGATGAACCAACGGATCTCCATATACCTCCGATGTTGACGCTATTAAAATACGCGCTCCTTTTTCTTTGGCCAAGCCCAGTAAATTATGCGTACCGAGCGCTCCCACTTTGAGCGTTTGAATGGGTATCTTTAAATAGTCTATTGGACTTGCCGGAGAGGCAAAGTGTAAGATATAATCTAACTTTCCAGGTACATGTATAAATTTGGTCACGTCATGGTTGTAGTATTCAAACTGTTCTAGCTGAAATAAGTGCTCTATGTTCTTTAGATCTCCAGTAATTAAGTTATCCATGCCAATGACATGAAACCCCTCTTTAATAAACCGATCGCAGAGATGTGACCCCAAAAAACCTGCTGCCCCAGTGATTAATATTTTTTTCATTCGATTGTATATCTGCTATTGTGTCCTAAAATGCGGGTTAAACTTAAGCTTATCTCTAGAGTAACCCAAGTATTCCTGATTAACGTCCAAATTATGGGTTAAAACTTTAGTTATAGTTTCTTTAGCTTTTTGGATTTTAAATCATCGTCCTGTTTTCCTTTGGACGCACTATCCCCCACTTTAGCTTTAATTTTATTCACTCTCTTCTTTAGAATAATCTTCTGCTTTAAGGTTGTAAAGTTATAATTGTACTTAAAAAAGATATAGCCTAAAAGGATTACTACAGATACCAACATAATAACCATTCCAAGGTTTTTGGCCTTACTACCCAATACAATAAAAATGAGAATAAAGATGAGATTGAACAACCCAATAATAAAACTAGCTTGTTTATGGCTCAACCCCCAATAATCAATCAAAACATGATGAATATGGTTACGGTCTGGTGAAAAAGGCCCTTTCTTATTCGCAAGTCTAATGGTAAACACTCTTGCAGTATCAAAAAGAGGGACAATAAGAATACTTATGGCAATTAAAGGCGCATTTTCTAAAAGAAAAGGTAGTTCTGAATAAGAGTCTGGTTTAAGCGCCAAAAATTTCAATGTTAATATACTAATGATAAACCCTACTATTAACGATCCGGTAT
>CAZWVO010000009.1:0-13254 GCA_964637535.1 uncultured Flavobacteriaceae bacterium | reverse complement strand
TCCTAAGCTAGTACTGTTGTTTTGAGTTACTATTTTTCGATTCTTTTCATAATTAACCGAATTTGTCCCATGTGATTTGCTTGGTGTTCCATGACATGATACCAAGCCCAATGATTGTTCATACGACTTTGGGAAACCTTAGATTTAAACCAGTTATCATCTTTAGTTTTAAGTAGTCTTAGCGTTTCTGCTCTAACGTCATCCCAAATATCTAGATAATAGTTTATCGGCTTGTCTTTTATTTGCTTTCTGGCGTTATCCCCTAAGTTTTGGGCAATATCCCAAGTAGCACTTTCTTCTCTATTTAGACCACGATTTTCAAAAGTGTATACCTGATAGTATTTTTCCGTAGCAGCAAGATGCAGTATCATAGCTCCAATGCTATTGGCGTCCTCATCAAGTAAAAAATCAACTTCCTTTACGCTAAGGCTAGCTACACTATTTGTAACGCGTTTTTTTAAATCTTCCAACATGGAAACCATATTGCCAATTTGAGTGTCATAGCCCTTAGCAGGTTTAATTGTATTTTGTGCATAGGTTTCGGTATTGCATAGCAAAATCAGAACAATTGCAGTTAGGTAGTATTTTAAATTTTGTTTCATTTTTCCCTGAGTTATGACCACAGTAGGTCTGTATATGATTTCTTTTAAAAAATGGGGTTATGCTAAAATAGCGTATTTCAAACAAAACCCTTTGGAGTACGCTAAGCAGCTTTAGATAGTAAAAAGTAAACATAGCGTGTATACCATTTAGCAATAGTCTAGTATTAAAATCTTATATTAGATACGCCATATTGAATGTTTTATCAGTGTTGCACCTCATGCACGGAAATAGCTATGGTAAGATAGCTTCCCAGGCCGAGCACTAATTTTGTTAGCGATGAATAGACGGTTGATACTTATCATTTTAGTGAATTTACTTTTTTACCACTACTCCAATGCGCAGTTTCACCAAAGTGAGAAAAGGATAAATAAGAATAAAATTTCGAAAGAGATTGTACATTATGTGGAAACAAATTATACCGACAAACCTGTAAAATACTATAAGTTAAGGACCGACAAAGACTCTATTTTTTATGAAGCAAAAGTAAAATCTGCACAAGGAAAGCTTAATTTAGTTTTTAATAGTAAGGGTCAATTTATTGGCTTGGATAACCAAATACCCTATTTAGAGGTTCCAGAAAATAGTAGAATAGTGATGAACAACTATTTAAAAGAAAACTATTCCAATTATAAGGTTACGCACTGTAGAAATCGAAAAATTGGGAATCAAAAAACCTATGAATTGGATGTATCCATTAAGAAAAAAAAATATCGATTTTGGTTTAAAAACGATGGCTCGTTCATTGATTATAGAGAGATACATCAGAAAACAATAGATTTACTTTTTAATTAATGAAGGCTCCTAAATTTTTGTGGATTTATATCCTATTTGTAGCAAGTGGTGCTACTATTTCTGCACAAGATATAACCCAAATTGGGATACTCCCAAGAGTTAACTATTTAAGGCCTATTAATGAACATTTTAGCTTAAATTTTACTGCCTTTAGTGAGATTGATCCTTCAGATACTCCTATTAATGATGTGGTATTGCCCGCCAAAGTGATTAATTTGACATTTGTTGGCGGAGTGGCGTATAAAATAAACCTCAACAGTATTCTAACAACCGGATACTTGTTCCGGATTATTGATCCTTTTAGAGCAGATCATAGACTGGAACATCGTATTATTTCACAGTTTGTTCAGCTGCAACATTTTGGGAGTTTAAGAGTTAGACATCATTTTAGATTTGAAGAACGATTTATTGAAGAAATAGACTCCAATCGTTTTAATGCGATTACTAGATTATCCTATTCTTTGGGGTGGGATATTCCGCTTCAAGGGAAGCATCTCGACTCCAATGAATTTTATTTAAACTCCCTTAGTAGTTACTTTGTACAACCTACAAAACCGCGTACAGCCTTTAATAATTTAACCGAATTTTATTTGGGCCTTGGTTTTAAAACGGAAAAAATAGGGCGGTTTGAAATTGGCCCAGAAGCAAAAATATCGGTCAGGAATACAGATAAAGATTTAAGCGCCTTCATCTTTATGGATTTCATTTGGTATCCAGATTTTAAACGTAAAAAATAAGCGTTTGTTTTTTACTTAATGCGTATGGTTTCTAAATGTTTTGGAAGAATAACCTTGGTTTGCGGAGAACGTTTTTTTACATCTTCTTGGAACGGAATTAACTTATTGTCAACAGCAGTTTGTTGTGAGAACCCATAGGGCAATCTAAAATTATCCCAATGGGTAGGAATAATTACCTTAGGATAATTGGTTATCGCAAGAAGACGTTCGTTGTATTTATAGAGACCAAGTTGTGAACGATTAACACCTGCCAATAAAATGTCTGGTTGAATCCCTAAAAGCTCTCTTTCAATAAAATTCATAGAGCCCATGGTTAATATCTGATGATTCGTAAATCGGGCAAGAAACATCAGAGATCCGCCTTCTATAAATTCAGATATTTTAAGTGGAGTTTTAGGAATTTCACTATACACTCTATTATCAATGTAATGTTTCTCATTTAAGGCAGAATGGAGGGTAGGAATAACTTTTAGTGCAAAATTTTTGAATTGGTAATCTTCTCCACCTTTTACAGGGTACAATTGTTCTTTAGGGATTCCATATCCTTGCAAAATGTTGCAAGTTGTTTCCGTACCAATAACTTTTGCTCCAGTTTTTTTAGCAATATAAGGGACATCAGAGAGATGATCGAAATGAGAATGATGCACTAGTATAAAGTCGGCTTTGGTAATTAAGCTATCAATGGAAATGGTATCAGAAACAGCAATATCTGATCGCTTTATATTTGCTCTTTTATCATCGGGGCTTATGCCTGGACCGTTCCCCAGTTTAAACCTGGAGATATAGGGATCTACTAATACCGTAATATCACCGTCCGTTATTTCCCAGCCTGCCGCTCCTAGGTATTTTAGTTGTATATCTTCTGATTGTGAATGGGCTTGCAGTGATAATAAAAAAATAAAAATTGCCTTAAGCAATGTAGCGATGCTAGCAAATTTGGGTTTCATGCTGTGAATGTTGTACATGGTGCTTTGTATTTAGTTCTTTTTTCGATTCATATAATACTGATTAAGCGCGTCGGAGTTGGCTTCCATAATATCGGAAAAACCATCATTATTTAGATCTGCAGAAATGATATCATAGGTTCTAAACTCATCATTAGATAAGGTGATATTTGTCCAGTTTAAACCATCTCCCGCATTCAAGAAAATAGTGTTCGGAGCCCCAGAATTTCCAAGGATAATGTCCATATCATTATCTAAATCAAGATCGGCAACAGCAACTGCATAACTATTTAAGCTAGCAGTATCATAGACTAAAGACGTGTTATAGGGATTTGTATCACTTCCAAAGTAAATGACATTGGGTTCTCCAATATTGGCAACAATAATATCTGGTAGTGCATCCTTATTTACATCAGCAATAGCTAACGAGCGGGTATTGTCCGTACCCGTTCCAAAAGGAATTTTATCAGAGAAATTAAGCAACCCATCATTCAAATAAATATAATTGGATTGCGCATCACGATTGGCTAGAATTAAGTCCAGATTACCATCCTTATTTAGGTCTGCAATTGCCACATCTATAGTAGCATCTTTTTTATTTCCAAAATCCAAGCTTTTGGAAAAAATACCTTCTCCATTATTTAAACAAATTTCATTGGTGCTACCTCTATTGGTAATAAGGATGTCAATATCCCCATCTTTATCCAGGTCGCCTAGGGTTAAATTTCTTGTTGGGGCATAGTCTGCTCCAAAGGATGCACTTTTGGTAAAGTTACCTTTACCATCATTTTTATAAATGTAATTGGGTGCCATGTCGTTCCCCACGGCGATGTCTAAATCCCCATCATTGTCAAAATCTGCCAATTCTGCCGCATAACTGGTTGCGCGTTCATCTCCCAAGTTTTTCTCTACCGTAAAAATGCCACGACCATTATTGATAAAAACCCTATTCTGACCTGGCCAATGTCTTCCATTAGCCACAATAACATCTATATCACTATCGCCATCAATATCTCCTGTAGCCAGCGATGCGGTACGCTCTTCATAAGTGCCCAAAATTAGGCGTCCATTGGATTGCATTTCACGTTCTTGAGCGAAACCAAAATGGAATACACTACAAAAAATGAAGAAGGTGATCAGGGTACTATTTTCCGTAATTAATTTTATCATTGTTTAACAGTTGCTTAGAATTAAAAGGGTGCTACGGTACGAAAGCTAAAAATAACTATGCCGCCATTTCTTTCAAGGCTTTTACAAATGCATCTAACTCTTGGGTGGTAGTAAATACATTTGGGGTAATTCTACACCCATGTACGTTTGCAATTTTAATAGCCACAGTAAAAATGGCGTACTGATCTAATAGTTTTTTAGCCAAATCTGCAGGTTCCATACCTTCAATTCCAACATTAGCAATACCACATGCTCTATGCGATTCTTTAGGAGTGTTTACAGTAATGCCCTTAACAGCCCTCACTTTTTTAGTCCAATACTCCTGTAAATAGCGCAATCTTGCTTCTTTTCTAGCACCGCCAAGCATGGTATAATAATCTATGGCGTTTTCTATAGTTAAGTCGTGATATACTGGAATTGTCCCCGTATGATTTAATCTCGCAATATCGCCAGCTTCCCGTTTATCTTCTGCAAAAATGGGCCAAAGGATATCTATATGTTCATCGGCAACATACAACATGCCTGTGCCTAATGGAACAGCTAACCATTTATGTAGACTAGAACCGTAAAAATCACATTCTAAGTCTTTAATATCAAACTCAAAATGCCCTACACAATGCGCTCCATCAACCATTACTTTTACTCCCTTCTGATGTGCCATTTGACAGATCTTTTTAATAGGTAAGATATGCCCAGTAATATTAATCATATGACAAACCATAAGCAATTTGGTCTTAGCCGTAATTGCCTTTTCATAAATGCCCACAATTTCATCATCTGACTTGGGATGATTTGGTATGGAAACTACCTTGTTTACAGTGTCAAATCGTTGTGCAACCTGTTCAAACATGAGTTTCATAGCCCCGTAATCTTGAATTGCATATACGGCTTCATCTCCCGCCTTCCAATCCATTCCTTTAATCACCATATCTAAAGATTCCGTGGTATTTCGGGTAATTATTACATTCTTTGCCGTGGTTCCAATTAGCTGGGCTAATTTTTGGGACATCCGCTTTTTGTTGTCCCATTGCACCGTTCGCATATAATAGGAGCCTTCATAATTAACCATATCTATGTTTTTATGAAGTGCATTTAATGTTGGGGTAGGAATAATATTGTAGTACCCACTCTCTAAATTGATATATGCCGACTTGAGTTTATAATCTTGGCGAATTTTTAACCAAAAATCTTCCTTGGACGCTAATGTATTAGCCGGCGTTTTTGCAGCCTCTTCGGCACAAGCGGCTAAAGCACTGCCATAGAAAGGAGATCCTAGTAATGCCAATGATACGTTTTTTAAGAAATTTCGTTTTTTCATAGTGGCTGGTTTATAACGGTTTGCTAATAACCTGGACTAGGTTTCCCTGTAGGTTAGCTACAGGTAGTTTTGCTGCTATTGCTTATTAACTGGACCGTTCCTTATGGGAGATATTTTACCTATACGGCAGAAATACCGTTAAATAACGATAGCCCTATTATAGGATTAAAAGTAAAGAAAATTGTTGAGTTTACGGATAAGGAATACGGAGTATCATTGGGGTTAACAAAAGCTAAT
Organism: uncultured Flavobacteriaceae bacterium; assembly: GCA_964637535.1. Taxonomy (GTDB): domain Bacteria; phylum Bacteroidota; class Bacteroidia; order Flavobacteriales; family Flavobacteriaceae; genus CANMSI01. The sequence continues at coordinate 7,453 of CAZWVO010000009.1, read as the reverse complement.
TGACTTCAAAAAAGAATGATCTCCTATCTGTATTAACATCTTCTATGAAATTGCCAACCCCACATTTTAATAGACCTAGCTTATTTGATCTGCTGTTAATAGGGTAGTTTTCCAAGATTTGTGTGTTTAAACGCTCATTTACCAGCGTAACAGGTTCTACCCAACTTAGTACAAAATCCCCTGAGTTTAGCGCAACAAGGCCTATTCTATAGGCGTATTGTTGCCCGTTTTCTGCAAGTGGGGCTTGAGCAATTAATTCTGATTCAGGGCATCTGCCAAGAAAATCTATGGTGCCCACCTCGGCAACCAGTTCAAATTCTTCTAATGCTTCCACCGTATTCGTATTTTCCGCTGCTGTTTTTAACCGCATTACGCTAATGATGTCTCTAGTAAATTGATTTGTATTCATTACAGAATCACCTGTAGTTTCATTAAATAGTTGAGACGAAACCCGGCCTGTAATCCATAGAGTATCATTAATAGAAAAATTAGCTTCATTAGATACGGTTACCGTAAAGGGATTACGTGTTGTAACTTGGCCAATTTCTTCTCGTTCACATAGCACAGCCATAAACAGTTGTGAAGCTGTAACTAAAAGTAGTGTTGTTCTAATTCCTTTTTTCATTTAGTGCTTTTAATTAATAACAACTTAAATCCGTTTTACCCTACTCTAAAAGCGATATGCAGCAGTGCACGCTTGCTGCTGTTTTTGTTGTACCCTGTTTCAAATTATCTACTGCTCTAGGGTTAGGTCTAACTATGCAGGCCTTATTTTAATTTTCTTTCGTTTTCTGTAATGGCTAAATCATTAATGCTAGCATATCTTTTTTTCATTAAGCCATTATTGTCAAATTCCCAGTTTTCGTTCCCATAGGCTCTAAACCAACTTCCATCCTCAGTTTGGTATTCATATTCGAACCGAACGGCAATTCTATTAGCGGTATGTGCCCAGTATTCTTTTTTTAGTCTATAATTCAACTCTTTTTTCCACTTTTGAGTTAAAAATTCAACTATTTCATCGCGCCCATTTACAAACGTATCTCTGTTTCTCCATTCACTATCTTTTGAATACGCTTTAGCTATATTTTCCGGGTTCTTGCTGTTCCAAGCATCTTCAGCTTTTTGAATTTTTTCAATTGCTTCTTCAAGACTAAAAGGGGGGAGTGGGAATTTTTGCTCCATAGTAAATGTGTTTTAGGTTGTCAATGTAACTTAAGTCGATTAGCGGGATTTTTAATTACGTATCAACTACTGTTTTATGCGCAAGAGCTCCTTTTATTGAAGCGAATAGGTATTGAACCAGGGTTTATAGAAGGTAGCGGTCTTATGTGAAGATGAACAGATTGGAATGATCAATCGTCTAGGCTATTTTATACACCTTAACCTTATGATCAATATTTTTTAGCCGTAACTCATCCAGAAATTCAAAGGAATATTTTGTCTTGTCTACCTGATCATAAACTGCTTTAGAAACAAGAAATTGGGTTCCATACTGTTTGTTTAAGCTTTCTAGTCGTGCTGCAATGATTACTGGGGTTCCGCTTATAGAAAACTGTTTTCTCATCTCGTTACCAATATTGCCCATCACTACTTTTCCTGTGTGGATACCTATACCTATCCGGGTTTCATGAATTACTTTGGACGCGGATAATTTTTTAACTTCATCTAAAATGGCAAGCCCAGCTTTTAAGGCATTTTCTATATGATTTTCATCTTTTGCTGGTGCTCCAAATGTAGCCATTAAACCATCGCCCAAAATTTGATTTGTAATACCACTGTAGGTATTGATAATTCTGATGATAGGACTAAAGATTGTGTTTTGGAATTGAATTACGTCTTGCGGTAAGCTACGCTCTGCAAACGAGCTGAAATTTCTTATATCCATAAATAATATGGTAACTTCTCTTTTCTCAGATGAATAATTATCTGTTAACAAGGTTTTCACTACTTTCTGGGAAACTTGTTGACCAAAAAGGGATTCGATCTTGTCTTTTTGGTCTGTAGTCTCCGATAACTGGCTTACTCTCTTTTTTATTTCATTAGCCACAAAAACGGAACCTAGGGCTGCAATTAGCATAAAAACACTTCGAGCTTCATAAAGAATAGGTGGAAAGTATAACACCTCGTTATTGGTGTCAAACGTGTTTATTGCCCATACGGTTACAAAAAAGTATCCAAAGGTGGATACCAATCCAGTTATTAAACTTAGTCTATAATCCATGTTAAGTGCAGAAAGTACTATCAATATGAAATAAAACAACATTAGGGGAGAGTCTAAAAATATCACTGTTTGTTCCAGATAGCAAAGAAGAAAAAGGAGAAAACTAGGAAATGTTGCTTCTATGATTATATTTCCCACCTTCATAAAAAGAGGGACAAGAATCTTTCTTTTTAAATAAAACCTTGCTATGAAATATCCAATAACTTCGTAGGTAAGAAAGGTTACAAACCATAGGATAATATAGTATTTCGTATTGTTATTTTTGAAAAAGCTAGTTGTGCCTTCTACTAAAAAAAAATTGATTGACATGATAACAAACCCCACAAGTAGTGCAAGAATGAACAACTGAATTCTTTTAAACTCACTTTGAGCTATAGAAAAATTGAGCTTTCGTTCTATTAAACTTACTGTGTTTTCTTCCATCTTTTGCGGTATTGCTTTGCGTTGCTATCGGGTCTTAAATACCCATCTTCTACTATACATTCTTGTTTAGAGTATGCGTATTTCAGGACGGACTAGTATGATGTACAACAGCTAAGTTATGATTTATAGACTAACCATCATCAGAGTCAAAAAATCAAACTGAAATAAAGTTAATAATTTTTGATGATAAGCAGCACAAGGCAGCAATAAGAGGTATGCGTATACCCCGCTGTTATTTTTTGTATCGTTTCATTTTTTGGATAACGCTGATCTAATCATTTTTAGTAAAATAGCCTTGATTTGATATGGATTTTTCACTGACACTAATGCTCCCTTTTTTAAACCATACTTCCGCATAGTTACCGGTTTGGTATTGCTTTTGAATATCACCTCCAAAAGTTTCTGCCCCAGAACACCAGTTTGGATTTACTTCTGGTGATTTTCCATTTGTTTGATTATAAGACCCTAGTTTAAAGAACAATCCTTCTTTGGAATACGCATCGGCACGTTCTACGCCATCCTGTCCAATAGGCACAAACAATTCTTGTGTTTGTTTTGGGATGTCATCTGTAGTGGTGTATTCCGATTTTATTAAATTCTTTGTAAAGGTTTTGGTTTCGTGTTCTGGGCTCGTAAATGTTAAGTACATAACCCCATCTTCCTTTACTTCAATTTCATAAGAGAACGTTTCGCCTAATGCAATACCATTTTCCGGCTCTGGAGGGTATGTATTTATTGCTGTACCCACTTTAGCGAAGTCATAACCCCATACGGCCGATGAATAATCCCATCTACCCGCATTGTCTTCTCCTTCGGTATTAATTTCATAATGCCAAAAAACAGATCCTTTAGAGTGTCCAGGGAACTTCTTGTAAAATATTTTTAAAGGCTCGTTTTCATGCCCATCTGCACTGTGTATTTGCCCAACTACTACAGCATATGATGCTGCTACACGTGCATCTCCAGTAACAGAGACGTTTTTCACTTTCAAGGTCGCCGACAGTTTTGCCGGAGTGTTAGCATTCCATTTCTGCAGCTGAGCTAATTCTGTTCTACAGTTATTAGAAGTGCCATGCGTATCTCCAGCATTGGGCGCTTTAAAAACTACCCAATCTCCAGCTTCATCAGCTTCCGAGTAAAAGAAATCTTTATGCTCAAAATTATTGGCTACGCCAGCATTTGATCCATCCCCTAAAATAAGGTTCCAATGATCAAAAAACGGAATCACCGTACTTGCATAAGTAACCTCCTCAACTGTTTTGTTTTTAGTTTTTTTGGCAGCGTTGGAGCAACCACCTAAGATAACACTAAGGGAAATAAAGGCGAGTATTTTAGTTGTTCTTGTTTTCATTCTCATAGATGTAAAAAGGTCTTTGTTAGGGTTACATATTGTAAACTCCACCGTTAATATCTAATGTTGCTCCTGTAATAAACCCGTCGTACTCAGATGCTAAATACAATACTGCGCGAGCCACATCGTTGGCATTGCCAGGGCGTTTAATAGGAATGCCAGCGGTAGTTTTATCTGCAGATTCTTTAGTAGTGTGGGTATTGTGGAATGAGGTTCCAAGAATAAGACCGGGAGCAACCGCATTCACTCTAGTTCCTTCCGGACCTAATTCTGAGGCCAAAGCTCTTGTAAATGTTAGAATAGCTCCTTTACTGGTAGAATACACTAAAGACCCTGGGTGCCCTCCTTTTCGACCGGCTAAGGAGGCTAAATTCACAATACTCGAGCTTTCATTTTTTGCTAGATGAGGTGCTGCAGCTCGGGTTACAAACATCATAGAGGTCATGTTAATGTCCATTACCTTATGCCAGAAATCAGTGTCCATTTCACTCAGCAATTTACGGGCTACCAAAGACCCTGCGTTATTGATTAAGATATCTAGCCCACCCAAGGCGGTAACCGTCTTAGCTACCATTGCATTTGCGTCTTCTTCTTTAGTTAAGTCGGCTCCAATAACCAATGCTTTTTGCCCTTTGCTTACCGCGTAAGCAACTAATTTGTTTGCTGTATCAGCACTAGAAAAATAGTGAATTGCTACATGAGCACCACTATCAATAAAGTGTTTGGTAATTGCCTCTCCAATTCCTTGTGCTCCTGCTGTAATGAGGACATTCTTGTTCTTTAATTTGTTGTTTTCCATGGTGTTTTTGAAAGTGTTATTAGATGTAGTGAAGCAATTATTAAACGGTTGGCTATCCTACGTGCTCTTCTGTTCTTTTGATCTGTTACAGTAATTTGATAAGGGGGTTTTTGCCATCATTTCTTATAACTGAAATGACCTTTGCAAGATACAATCTTAATCATCGTTTTTTACTTCTTCAATTTCACTTTGTACCCTTTTATTCATGTCAATTTTAGCTTTTGTAAAAACAAACAACAATGTTTTATATTCCCTTGCATACGGATTGGTTATGGAATCAGCCAAAACTGCAGTTTCAAAGTACGGACTAGTTTCCTTAAACTCAGCATCTTTTTCGTCATAATTTTTAATTCGTATAAGATTAATATACTGTTGTTCAAACTCAAACCAATTAATATAGTCTGCGCTAAAAGAAACTGCTTTTAATCCTTTTTTAGTGTAGTAATTTATAGCTCCAGCTTGTCCGTAATTGTCGCAAATTATAAGTGTTTGCTCAGCCTTAGGCACGGTACTATAGATGGAGTCTACTTTTCTAACCATTTCTTGCCACCCTAACATATCTGCATAATCCTGCGGTAGCATATGGTCTTTGCCGTCTTCCCATTTCAGGAGACCCAGTTCTTTGTATTTATCATTATGGGCAACAATATATTCTGGACTTTTATTTGGGAATGATATACCGAAAATTAGAATAAAAATGAATACCGGAATTGCAATGGCAAGAGGTTGTAAGTATTTTTTCCATCCCTCTTTTAGTATATGTCCAAGAAAAACAGAACCAAAGGCAATATAAATAGGGTAGAGGCCAATGGCGTAATAATCTTTTGCTTTAAAAAACAGAAAGACCAGCAAGGTAAAAAAGAACGCCCAAAAAAATGCTTTGTATTTTTTGAAAGGAGGATAGTACAGGAGACTATATAGGGCAGTAATCAGCACAAAAAAAGAACCGATGAAAAAAAACAGTTGCGATTGTAAAAAACCGAGCCTATCTACATGTACCAATTGCGTGCTTGCTAATTCGTTTAAATGACGAATTACAGGAAAGTCATTTTGGTATTGCCAGAAGAGGTTAGGGGCAATGAGAAATACTCCTAATAGCGCAGCAAGGTAAAATTTCTTCTGCGTAAAAACCTGGCGTTGTTGATTTAAAACAATTGCCGGGATCAATCCTAAAAGTAAAAAAACAATGTTGTACTTATTTAAGAAGCCCAAGGCAAATACCATAGCCGCCACAAAAAGCCACTTTGTATTTTTAGAATTGAAATATTTTATGATTATGAAATAGAAAAGTGTCCAACTTAACACATCAAAAGAATTGGGTTGGTATAGGGTGTTAAGTCTCAAAAGCGCAGAAAATAAAACACAAGTGGCGCCTAAAATTAATGCAAAGAGGTTTCCTTTTAACTCCTTAATTGTTTTCCAAACCACAAGCATGGTTAAAGCGCCAAATAGGCAAGGGAAGAACTTAACCCAAAATACAGAATTCCCTAAGAGGTAAATAACTTTTGAAATCCAAGAAGTGAAGGGCGGAACAGACAAATACCCCCATGCTAGGTGATGTCCTAAATCAAGATGCAGGTATTCATCCCGTTGTAAATCGTATTCAGGGCTTATGAGCTGGTATTGAAGCACAAATTTTAAAAGTATAAAACCCACTAAAATAAGTGCCTTCTTTGACATGGTTTTTTTGGTTTCGTTAACGGTTTGCTATAATCCGTGCTGCTAATTATCTGTTTTACTATTTCTTAATAACTCCTGTATTGGGGTTTTTGATTTCTTATGTTTTTCCGGCATTTTTAAAAAAGGTTCTAGTGTGAAACGGAACTCACGCTCGCCATTAAAAACCCAATAATTACCATCTAATTTTCCATCTTTTGTTTTGATGTTATCATGTGAATTATGGTTGATAGAAAATTGATTTTTCTCCACATTATACCAAATCCCTAATGGTCGAAGATCTTTTTCATTTGTATAAGTGAATTTTAGGCGTGCTTGAATAGTGTCTTTAAAAGGCATGAACGTAAAATTTTTGACCGGGAAATGCTCCAATTCGGGTGTCCAAGCGGTTTTTTTTTCTTCCCAATGTTGCAGCTTATCTATTTGTTCTAATACACGTGTGCTGTCTTCCGCTGATTGGATAACGGTAAATAAACCTTCTTGAATTACTTCAATTTCCTGAGTTTTGGGATAAATGGCGACCGTAGTTTTATCGGCTCCAATTTGTCCATTTTCAATGGTAAAAAAAGACGCTAAAGCAAAGAAAACTAGTTTTATTTGTTCCATTTTTTATCCGGTTTTATTTTTTACTTCTCTAGACATTGGAATAAAATTACTACTAGGATGTATTTAATTTCTTGTTTTAAAAGTAGTAATTAATTTGAAGCTAATTATAGCTTTTATGCGTGCGCTATCATTAATTTGTTTAATACGAGTGAAATGCTTTTGAAATAATAGAAAACGATACTTATTTAACTATGTTGGGACCAATTCTTCGTTCAACAATAAACTACAAATAACAGGATTTCTCCTGTTAAACATCAAGAATAGCAACATAGACAACAAACTCTTTATCATTAGATTATGTTTCTTTATACTTGTAGGTAAACTATTATATTAAATGTATTTTTTAATAAGTAAAATCAGAAAGATAAGTCATTCA
>CAZWVO010000008.1:0-13575 GCA_964637535.1 uncultured Flavobacteriaceae bacterium | reverse complement strand
AACTTAAGTCAGACAAAAAGACTATTTAGTTTGTTGGATCAGTTTCAGCTTAAAGCCAAGCAAAAACAGGGGAAACAGGTAATTATTGATGGGTCTCTTTCTGGATTTGAGAAGGATATAAATATAGCGACACAACTCTTTTTTGGTCTAAAAGATACTCCAAAAGACGCCATTACAGAGACTCCTTAAGTTTTTACTTGCTATTTAGCTAAAGTCCGTTACTTTCGTAATATGAAGCTCAGCTATTGGGAATATGATACGTGGCTAACGAATATAGATTTTACTATAGTAGGTAGTGGTATCGTTGGACTCAATTGTGCGCTACACTTAAAAACCAGATATCCAAAAGCTAAAATTTTAGTAATAGAAAAAGGATTTTTACCTCAAGGTGCTAGTACAAAGAATGCGGGCTTTGCGTGTTACGGCAGTATTTCTGAACTCTTGTCAGATTTAGAGCAACAATCGCAAGAAGATGTAGTAGCGTTGGTACAACAACGTTGGAATGGCATACAGGTACTAAGAGAAACCTTGGGAGATGCTCAAATTGGGTATGAACAACACGGGGGTCATGATTTGTTTGTAACGGCGCATAGCCAGCGCTATGAACGATGTTTAGAACAGCTTGCGACACTTAATTCCCTTTTGAAACCCATTTTTAAAAAGGAGGTTTTTCAAATACAGTCGAACACTTTTGGTTTTAAAGGAGTACAAGAAAATTTTATTAGCCATACAGAGGAGGCTCAATTAGATACTGGAAAAATGATGCAAGCACTCCTTTACAAGGTGCAAAAAAGTGGCGTTACTATTTTAAATAATGTATCCGTTGAGGAATTTCAGGAAGATAGTAAGCATGTTGTAGTGAAAACCGATCAATTTGAGTTTAAAACTAGAAGGTTATGTATAGCGACTAATGGTTTTGCGGCAACGCTCCTTAAGAAAAATGTAAAGCCGGCACGAGCTCAGGTGCTCATTACTAAACCTATAGCGAACTTGCCCATAAAAGGTACTTTTCATTTAGATGAAGGGTATTATTATTTTAGAAATATTAACAACCGTATATTACTAGGGGGAGGTCGTAATTTAGATTTTAAAGGAGAGGAGACCACAACCTTTGGAGAAACAACCCTTATTCAGGATACCTTAGAACTACTCTTAGCTGAAATAATTTTACCTAAAACACCTTTTGAAATAGCCCAAAGATGGAGTGGTATTATGGGCGTAGGAACGGAGAAAAAACCGATAGTAGAACAGCTTTCTAATCAGGTGTATTGTGGGGTGCGTTTGGGCGGAATGGGCATTGCCATTGGCAGTTCGGTAGGAAAGCAATTGGCAGATCTAGTATCCGCATAATTTGACCCCAAGAAAGCAACTACGTATATCATGGATCTGAAAAAAGCACTTTACAATTTTTGTCAGCAATATAGCTTGGATAGGGTTATACGTATTGAGAAACGGATAATAGAGGTGCAGTTGGCCTTAACTTCAGAAACTAAAAGCAGTGCTGGTGATAAACATGAGACCGGCAGAGCCATGCTACAGTTAGAACGAGAAAAATTAGGCCAGCAATTGGCTGAAGCAGAACAAATGAAATTGGTTTTGGCAAAGGTTCCACTAGCTTCAACAACAAATGTATGTAGTCTAGGCAGTCTTGTGTATACCGAAAAAGAGACGTACTATTTGGCCATTTCTGCGGGGGAATATAGGGCCAAAGATAGTAGGGTATATTGCATTTCTGCTGCAACGCCTATTGGACAGTTATTATTGGGCAAAAAAGTGGAAGATACGTTTATGTTTAGAGGAAAGGAACGCCAGATAAAGGAAATAATGTAAAGAATTCTGCGTTAGCATACTACGCCGATGCTTTCTAGAAAAGCACACCATTTCTTTAACCAAACCTACTTATGACAAGATGAAGTTTCCCCTGATGCTCTTTTTCGTATGCTTAAGTCAGTTTTCTTTCGGACAATTCAAAGCAAATACGGGTCTCACGGAGTCCAAACCAGATCTGGTGAATAAAACCCTACTACCGGCTTCATTGATACTCACAGGAATTTTACTATCGGATAGTGTATTCGAAAAAAACTTTCAAAAAGACTTGCGAAATGCTGTTGGAAACAACTTTAGCACTTCTATAGATGACTATACACGTTATGCCCCTATTGCTCAACTTTATATAGCAGATATTGCTGGAGCTAAGGCTAAAAATCATTGGTTTGATCAGACAAAGAACCTCGTGATTTCTGCAGGACTTACCCAGCTAATTACAGGTGCTTTAAAGACACATATTCATAAAGTAAGACCTAATAATTTTAATGCGGAATCCTTCCCTTCGGGGCATACCTCCAATGCATTTGCAAATGCATCTGTCTTGTATGAAGAGTTTAAAGACAGCAGTCCTATATTGGCCTATAGTGGTTATGGTTTTGCTGCTACAACAGGAGCTTTACGGTTAATGAACAACAAGCATTGGATATCAGATGTTTTGGCAGGTGCAGGATTGGGTATTTTGGTTACCAAAGTGGTATACCATTTTGATTATCTTTTTGCTTGGAATCCGTTTAAGAATACAAAAAACATCTTACTAACACCAATGTACTCTGGAGATGCTGTAGGGATTTATTTTGCTAAACGTTTCTAAGCGAAGAACAGCATTTAATTTTTCATCAAAAACAATACCTAGGTTGTTCTACCATTATGATTACGTCAGTGCTAATGGCATGTTTCGCAATCGCTGCCCTGTAATTCTAAAAACAGCGTTTGCTATAGCTGCTCCAATAGGCCCTAAAGGAGGTTCTCCTACTGCTCCAGGCTCAGGAGCATTTTCCAAAATAACAACATCAATTTCTTTAGGGGTATGTTTTATTTGTGCCATTTTATAGGGCCCATATATAATGGGCTGTAACGCGCCATCCTTTACATACATTTTTTCATACATAGATGCACTTAGCCCCATAATAATAGCTCCTTCGCATTGTGCTTTTACCTGATCTGGATTTACAGCAATGCCCGGATCAATTACACAGGTTACCTTGTGCACTTTTATTTCTTTACCCACTACAGAAACCTCAGCTATCTGAGCTACTGGAGTACTGGCATCTGTTGAAGCTGCAAACCCCATGGCTCTTCCCTTGTGAACCCCATCTTTCCATGCCGCTTTTTTAGCGGCAGCTTTAATAACTTCTTTTAAGCGATACCCAGTGTCGTCATCTTGGATTTGATCCAACCTAAACTGTACAGGGTCTACTTTTGCCCGAATAGCCAATTCATCCATAAAGCTTTCTATAGCGAACGTATTAGCTAAAAGGCCTAAACTTCGCCACCAACAGGTAGCAAAAGGAAGTTTTACCCGCCAAGAGACAGCGCGGAAATGGGGTATTTTACCATACTGAATCATACCGCCTCGCCATGCTCCTAAGTCGGCACCTAATACAGAACTAGTTACTTTAGGAACCAGCGGAGAACCATACATGACATCACCACTAGATACATTGTGTTCTAAGGCAATAATTTTACCATTTTCGCCTAGTTTTCCTTTAAGTACATGATGGGTTGGAGGTCTAAAATAATCGTTTTGAAACTCTTCTTGCCTATTTAAAAAACACTTTACAGGTTTTCCTACGGCCTGAGATAATACCGCCGCATACTCCGCTGTAGGCGTATATAAACGCCTTCCAAACCCCCCTCCAAGAAAGGTAGGTTTAATATTAACCTGTTCCTTGTCTAAACCAAGACGTTTAGCGATTTGCATTCTGGTAAAATCGATTACCTGCGTAGCCACTAAAATGGTAGCTTTATTAGCTTCCACATAAGCTACAGCACCATTGGGCTCTAATTGCGCATGTGCGCCAATAGGGCTTTTATACGATGCTGTTATTACGCCTTCCTCTTCTAAGATATCTTCTGCATTACCCTCAGTTTGTATAAGATAGGGAGTGCCTTTACCAACTAAAATCATGTCTTCAATATCCTTAGATTGCCAGTTTTTGGTAGTTTCCCAGCTTACCTTAATAGCTTCTTTGGCATTTTCTGCTTCCGTTCTAGATTTGGCAACTACCCCAACAAAATCCTCTTTTTGTACTACTTTTAGGACTCCGGGCATTTGTGCTGCTGCACTAGTATCTGCGGAAACAAATGTGGCTCCAATGCTACTTGGTTTTACAATGGCACCATATACCATATTGGGCATACTGGCATCCATACCAAAAAGGGGAGTACCTAATACTTTTTCTTCTAAGTCTACTCTTGGGATGGGTTTTCCGATAAATTTGTAGGCCTTAAGTTCCTTAAGTACGGGTACTTCTGGAATCTCCCATTCTGTAACATCTTTAACCGCTTCTCCATAGGTAATCGATTTTTCTCCTGAAATAATCACGCCATTCTCAACGGTTAAGGAGTTAATGTCTACTCCTAATTTTTTAGCGGCAACACCTTTTAGCATTTCGCGCATGGTAGCTGATAATTCCCTTAAAGGCTGCCATAAGCCAGAAATTGAAGTGCTCCCTCCCGTAGCAAAACGGTCAATGTTACCAGAAGCTGTTTCGGCATGCTTTACAATAATTTTTGCAATATCTATTTCTAATTCATCAGAAGCAATTTGAGCCAGTCCGGTAAAGGTTCCTTGACCCATTTCTACCTTAGGACTACATAAAACAACACTATTGTCTTCCATAATCTGAAACCATATGGCAGGATCTTCTGTGTTACCCAAATAAAGACCTTCACCTTTATTTAGATATGTTGCTATTTTTCTTCGGATGGGGTTGCGTGCCAAGTACGTAATCCCTAAGATTACTCCTGTTCCTCCCAGTACACTGCGAACAATAAACTTTCTGCGGGATATTTTCCCAGATTTCCCAGTGTTACTCATCTTCTTTAGGTGTTAAGGGGTTTATAGCGGCCTGTTGTAAAGCGGCTGCCTTATGTATGGCCTTTCGCATTCTGTAATATGTAGCGCAACGGCAAACGTTAGTAATTGTGCTATCAATATCCTCATCGGTAGGTTGCGGATTAGCTTCTAGAAGAGCTGCAGTGGCCATCATAAACCCGGGTTGGCAATAGCCGCATTGAGGTACAATTTCTTCTATCCAAGCTTGTTGTACGGGATGCGGTTTTTCACTAGTGCCTAAACCTTCTATAGTTGTAATTTCTTTGTCTGCTGCTAAACGCACCGGGTAGGAACAAGACCGAATAGCAACACCATCTACATGTAAAGTACAGGCGCCACAAGCGGCCTTTCCACATCCAAATTTTGTTCCTTTTAAACCTAAGACATCCCGGACCACCCATAAAAGAGGAGTATTTCCGTCAACATCTACAGTTTGTAATTGTTTGTTAATAGAGAAAGATATGGACATAAGCGTTTTATTATTGTATTAGTAGGACTATAAAGATATCAAAATTTAAAACGGCTGTTCCTACAGCGAAGGAGCATTGTAATCGTTTTTCTAAACTAGTCCATATTTGGTTTTTTACGATTTGCCTTTCTTTGGGCGTTTTGTTGTTTGGCTTTAAGTCGTTTTTCCTTGGCTCCTTTAGTGGGTTTGGTTAAGCGTCTTTTTTTAGGAACCGCAAGTGCGGCGGTTAAGATTTCAAAAAAACGAGCTATAACAAGTTCTTTATTTCTATGTTGACTTCGGGTAGTATCGCCTTGTAGTATCAGTAAGTGCTCCGAGCTTAGCCGACTATTAAGTTTTTGGATAAGTCGCTCTTTTTCTAGTGTAGAAAGCCCTTGTGAATTGAGCAGGTCGAAGCTAAGGACTACTTTGGTAGCAACTTTGTTTACATGTTGCCCACCAGCGCCACCACTTCTAACCGCTTTAAATTGTAACTCTTGGGCAATACGCTCCTTGTTCACCTTGGTAATTTAGGACAAAGGTAGTAAATGTGAAATACCTTCTTAACGCAGGGTACGTACTATATGGTTAACGAACTTCCTGAGGGGTAAGGAGCCTTTGATTAATAGTTTCTATGGAAACATTTAAAAACACCTCACTATTGGCTTCTAAAAATGTATCACTATTGAAATATACATTTTGCCCATCCTCTGCAATTCCTACACCCATAAAATGGCTTCCCATGGGGTAGCATTTATGAATTTTTACAGGAAGCCCAGAGGAAGAAGACACCTTAAACTCATGAGCATATACAATAATTCGTCGTTTGGTATCGGCATAGGATTTTACTACGTTTATGGGTATTTTGTTGGCTTCACCAAATAAGGAAGCTACATATAGATTTTGTGGATTATGATATAGTTTCATGGTCTCTTCTTGGGCAATAATCTGTCCGTTTTTAAGAACAATAACGGTATCCGAAAATGGAAGTACATCGTTATGATCGTGGGTAGCTGTTATACAGGTAATTCCACGCTTCTTTAAGTAATCAAATAGGTTACGACGTAAGCTGTTTTTCTGAAAATTATCAATATGACTAAAGGGCTCGTCCAGCAGCAATACTTCGGGTTCTTGTGCTAATACACGAGCCAAAGCCACACGCTGTTGTTGCCCGCCACTTAAAAATTGCACTTTTGTTTTTGCATATGCCTCTAGTTCTACCATTTCTAAAAGTTCTTTAGCTCTAGCGTTACTTTCTTTTGGAGAAAAGACAGAAAGGAACTTGCTAATGTTTTCTGCAACGGTGGTGTAAGGCATTAAATCAAAATCTTGAGAAAGGTATTTCATATACGGTTCCCCAGGAACCAAATTATACAAGGGACCAAGAACTTGGATGTCTTTCCAGAACACCGAACCTTGCTTTAGTTGTAAAAGCCCGTAGATAATTTTTAAAAGGGTGCTTTTTCCACAACCACTTTCTCCAATAACAGAGACGTGCTCTCCAGGTGTTATCTCAAAATAGATATCTTCTAAGACTAGGTCTTTATCGTAAGCAAAAGACAGGTCGGTAACTTGTAACATGTGTTCTATGACTTTGATTAACGGAATATTTTCCATAAAAAAATCCGTCTCTAATTGAAACGGATTTTATCTCAAAATATTGAAGATTAATTTTTTATTTCTACGGGTATGCTAGTCTCAGGCAAGGAACGAAAACCCATATTGTATAGAGTAAATCCAAAAATATCTGCGTACTGTGCTATGGTCTTACTCACTGGGGTGCCAGCACCATGTCCAGCATTGGTTTCGATACGGATTAAGGTAGGATTATCACCGGTTTGCTTATCTTGTAGTTCTGCAGCAAATTTAAAGCTGTGCGCCGGAACTACGCGATCATCATGATCTCCGGTAGTCACCAAAGTAGCCGGATAAGACACGCCTTTTTTTACATTGTGTACAGGAGAATATCCTTTCAGATATTCGAACATCTCTTTGCTTTGTTCCGCAGTACCATAATCGTATGCCCAACCTGCTCCAGCAGTAAAGGTATGGTAACGCAGCATATCCAGAACGCCAACTGCAGGTAATGCTACTTTCATCAAATCTGGGCGTTGTGTCATAGTGGCCCCCACCAATAAACCTCCATTAGAACCGCCTCTGATGGCAAGGTAGTCCGATGAGGTATAGTCTTCGGAAATTAGATATTCTGCTGCAGCAATAAAATCGTCAAACACATTTTGTTTTTGCATCTTGGTTCCGGCATCGTGCCAGGCTTTACCGTACTCTCCTCCACCTCTTAGGTTGGGAACGGCATAAATACCTCCTTGCTCCATCCATACCGCATTAACAATACTAAAGGAGGGTGTAAGACTTACATTAAATCCACCATAACCATACAGAATTGTTGGGTTTTTACCATTGAGTGCTATTCCTTTTTTATGTGTAATAATCATAGGAACTTTAGTACCATCTTTGGAGGTGTAAAAAACCTGTTTTGAAACATATTGTTCTGGATTAAAATCAATTTCAGGTTTCCAATATTGTTCATATGCCCCAGTATCTACATTAAATTTATAGGAAGAACCAGGAGTATTGTAGTTGGTAAAGGAGAAATAGAAATCCTTATCCTCTTTTTTACCGCCAAAACCGCCGGCGCTTCCTACTCCAGGAAGTTGTACTTCTCTCACTAATTTACCCTCGTAATCATATTGATATACCTTGGAAATAGCGTCTACCATATATTCAGCAAAAAAATATCCTCCTCCTGTGGAAGCACTTAAAACATGTTTGCTTTCCGAAATAAAATCTTTCCAATTTTCTGGGCCGGGATTGGCTGCGTCTACGGTAACTATTTTTTGATTTGGCGCGTTCATGTTGGTAACAATGTAGAGTTTAGAACCTACGTTTTCTACAATAAAACTATCCGTATCATCCTTGTCCAAAATGGTAACAAAAGAACTATTGGGAACCGTAAGATCCTTTATCATAAGTTTATTACCAGAGGTTGAAGTTCTTGGGTAAAGAAAAAGATAACGTTGATCTTCAGATACCCCAGCATTAATATACCGATGTTTTTCTTCCGGGGTTCCGCCGTAGATTAATACATCTTCTTTCTGAGGAGTGCCTAACTTGTGATAATACACTTTGTGCTGATCCGTTTTGGCAGAAAGCTCACTACCTTTAGGTTTGTCATAACTAGAATAATAAAAACCGTCATTACCCTTCCAAGAAACACCACTGAATTTTACATCTACTAAGGTGTCTTCAACAATTTCCATGCTTGCAGTTTTCATTACCAGTACTTTACGCCAATCACTACCTCCCTCGGAAATGGAATAGGCTGCTAGAGAACCATCTTTGGTAAAACTAAGTCCTGCTAAGGAGGTGGTGCCATCTTCAGAAAAGGTATTTGGATCTAAAAAAACACTAGGTTCTTCCTCTCCTTTTTTACGGTATACCACATATTGGTTTTGCAACCCATTATTTTTATAGAAATAGGTGTACGCTCCTTCTTTAAAAGGCGCCCCTATTTTTTCATAGTTCCAGAGGCTTTCCAAACGATTTTTAATCGTTTCTCTAAAAGGAATTTGCTCTAAATATCCAAAAGTTGTTTTGTTTTGTGTTTTAACCCATTGTTCTGTTTCTTGACTACGATCATCTTCTAACCAACGATAAGGGTCGGAAACAGGAGTGTCAAAATAAGTATCAACCGTAGTTCCTTTTTTGGTTTGAGGATAAGGTGAATTCATATTTTTCTGTGCTTGCATAAATGGAGTGGCTAAAATGGCAGCTAATAAAACAAATAGTGTAATTTTTCTCATGATATAATGCGCTTATGATTGCACTAAAAATACCATAAAAATCTGTTTGAAGGGACTAATTTTAAAAGGTTTTAACAGTAATTTAAGGGAAGTGACTTAGGAGCTAAATAGTAGCGTCTCCTTTTTAGTAAGATTGTTGCGAATCAGGAATTTAGAAGTCATTTTTTACGATTGTAACAAACCTAGCTGGAATGCCGCTAATTCTCCCATAATACCTAAACCGCTGTCTATGATAACTGCTAACTACTACACCAAATTATTTGCTACTATATACTCTGCAATTTGGACTGCATTTGTAGCAGCTCCCTTCCGCAGGTTATCGGATACTATCCAGAGATTTAAGGTATTCGCTTGCGATTCATCTCTACGAATACGTCCAACAAAAACATCGTCTTTATCATGAGCGTAAATAGGCATAGGATAGGTATTTGTATCTGGATTATCCTGTACTACTACACCTGGCGTATTGTTTAATATTTGACGTACTTCGGAAAGGGTATAATCTTCGTAAAACTCTACATTTACCGCTTCAGAATGCCCTCCAGCTGTAGGGATACGCACGGCCGTCGCGCTTATGGAGAAGGTACGATCGTCTAATATTTTTTGTGGTTCTCTGGCCAGCTTCATCTCTTCTTTAGTATATCCATTTTCCATAAACACATCGCAATGTGGCAAGGCGTTTCTACCAATTGGATAAGGATAGGCCATTTCTCCTTCTATACCTGCAATTTCGTTCTCTAATTGACGTACTGCTTTTACTCCGGTCCCAGATACGGATTGATAAGTTGAGATAACAACGCGTTTCATTTTATAACGGTTGTGAAGTGGTGCTAAGGCCATTACCAATTGAATGGTAGAACAATTAGGATTGGCAATGATCTTGTCTTTCTGAGTAAGTAAATGGGCATTAATTTCCGGAACTACTAATTTTTTGGTAGGATCCATTCTCCATGCCGAAGAGTTATCAATAACTGTTGTACCTACGGCTTCAAATTTTGGTGCCCAAGCTAAAGAGGTATCGCCTCCAGCAGAAAAAATAGCAATATGTGGCTTTGAAGCAACAGCATCTGCTAAGCCTATTATGCTATAAGATACTCCTTTATACGAAAGTTCTTTTCCAACAGAACGTTCCGAAGCTACCAGCAGCAGCTCTGTGATTGGAAAATTTCGTTCTGCTAATACTTTTAACATTACTTCGCCTACCATACCGGTAGCACCTACTACAGCTACTTTCATATTGAAATCAAAATTAGATGGCAAATGTAAGGCAATGGAATAGGGTGCACAAGGAAGTAGATATCAATAAATATAATATAACAAAATGTTATATTTATAACAATACATTAAAAAAGAACCGCCAAACAAGGATTCCTGAATGGCGGTTTTATTGTTAAGTGTAGCGGTGATCTACCTAAAGGGCAGATCAAAACGTTTCTTACTTCTTTAAAGAATCTCTTATTTCCGCAAGCAATTCTTCTGCAGTTGGTCCCGCTGGCGCTTCTGGCTCAGCTGGTTTCTTGGTCTTATTGTATGCCTTCACCATCAAGAACATAACAAACCCAACAATAATTAAGTTGATTATTGAATTTATCCACGCTCCATAACGAATTACATTAGCAGGTTTTTCTTCCGCACCATCTGCTCCTAATACAGCTGGATCTAACTCGTAAGCCATTTGAGCAAAATCTAAGCCCCCGGCAAAGTGACCAACAATAGGCATAATGATATCACCTACAAAACCATTAATCACAAGACCCATAGCCGTTGCCATAATAACCGCTACCGCAAAATCGATAACGTTACCAGTCATGATAAAATCCTTAAATTCTTTTAACATCTTTAGTGTTTTTAATTAGTTAATTATTTATAGTAACCGCAAGATAACTAAAAAAACGTTTCCTAAGAAAACGTTAATTAACAATTTAATTCTTTAAAACGTTTCTTTTTACACGTTGCCCAATACCTGTAAGCAGTTCATATGAGATGGTATTTACAGCATTTGCCATATTTTCTGCGGTAGTATTAGTCCCAAAAACAATAACTTCATCCCCTTCCTCACAGGATATTCCTGTTACATCTATCATCATCATATCCATACACACATTTCCAATAATGGCCGCTTTATAGTCACCTATGGTTACAAACGCTTTTTCGTTACCGTATTGTCTTCCAATACCATCTGCGTGTCCAATAGGAAGGGTAGCTATTACCTTAGGCATAGCAGATGTAAAGGCTCTATTGTAACCCACACTTTCACCGGCTTGTATCTGGTGTAGTTGTGAAATAACAGTTTTTAAGGTAGCCACCGGCTTTAAAACGGCATCTACAGCTTCGTGGTTTCCAAATCCATACAACCCTATTCCGCTTCTGACCATTTCATACTGCGCATGGGTGTAATTTATGATTCCTGAGGTGTTTAATAGATGTCTAAAGGGTTTGTAACCCAACATTTTATTTACCTCCGAGGCAATCCTATCAAAAGTGCTGATTTGAGTTGTGGTAAAATCACTTTCCTTGGGGTCTTCTGTAGCCGCTAAATGGGAAAACACGGAAAGCACCTTAATATGACTTTGATCTTGCAGTTGTAACCCTAAGTACGCTAGATCGTTTTCAACAAAACCCAAACGGTTTAAACCGGTATTAAATTTTAAATGTACGGGGTATTCGCTCTGTTGTTCTTCTTGAGTGGTCTTTAGAAATTCTTGTAAAACTTTTTGCGAATACAAGCTGGGCTCCAGATTACGAGCTATAAGGGTCTTAAAGTTAGTGGGTTGTGGATGTAATACCAGAATAGGGGTTTTGATACCCGCATCGCGAAGTGCTACACCCTCCTTTACATACGCTACTGCAAAATAATCGACCTTAAGTTTTTCTAGTTTCTGGGCTATTGCGATTTGATCACTGCCATAGGCAAAAGCCTTTACTACAGCCAAAAACTTAGTAGTAGGAAGTAATAACGATTTTAAATAGTTGTAGTTGTGTTCTAGCGCTTTTAGGTTAAGTTCTAAAACAGTTTCCTTGGCCTTACCCATTAGCCTTTTTTTTATTTTGGGAAATATCTTCTGCTTCAACATTCATCTTGCTCACTTTTTCTTTGAGCATAGCCTTATAAAATGCAGCCCTACTCAAGGGTTCATACTCTTCGGTTTCTCCTAAGAGGACCAATTGATCCTCTTCAGATTTTCTAAAGCTATAGTTGGCTAAATTTCCAGTACGAGTACATACTGCATGTACCTTAGTAACATATTCTGCAGTTGCCATTAAGGCAGGCATAGGTCCAAACGGGTTGCCTTTAAAATCCATATCTAAACCTGCAACTACCACCCTAACCCCGCGGTTAGCAAGGTCATTGCACACACTTACAATTTCATCATCAAAGAACTGTGCTTCATCTATTCCTACTACATCACAATCATCTGCCAGAAGTCGTATGTTTGCCGCTGCAGGAACTGGTGTAGAACGTATCTCATTGGAATCATGAGAGACTACCCAATCTTCGTGATAACGGGTGTCTACAATAGGTTTAAAGATCTCTACTTTTTGTTTGGCAAACGTAGCTCTTTTTAAACGTCTAATCAGTTCCTCAGTCTTACCAGAAAACATAGAACCACAGATTACTTCTATCCATCCGAATTGTTCTTTATGATTAACCGTATTTTCGAGAAACATTTTGTAATTTTAGACTAAAATAACACGTTTATCCGTTCTTACTTACAAGAAGAATAAAAGTAGTAAACAAAGATACACCTT
Source organism: uncultured Flavobacteriaceae bacterium (assembly GCA_964637535.1). GTDB lineage: Bacteria > Bacteroidota > Bacteroidia > Flavobacteriales > Flavobacteriaceae > CANMSI01. The sequence goes on along the minus strand of CAZWVO010000008.1, from coordinate 671 downwards.
TCGGAAAAAGGAAAAATAAATCTAAGATGAAGAGAAAGCTCAAAGAAGAACTGGTAAAAATGTCCAAAGATATCATCGCTTCGGGAGAAATGAATGAGATAGGAGAGATGTATGAAAAGGCAAAAGAACTCTATGAAAAATTAGCTGTTCTAAAGTTTATAGAGGAAAAATTAGACGACATACAAATAGACGTTTCTAAAAATGTAATAGCGGCAAAGTTTGAACAGATGGCCAGTGCTGTAATGAATGGTAATGCCAAGGTTCCGGAAAACAATCCGCACTCCGAAGATATTATTACTCCAGGTATAGATACTATTAAAGACATGGTCTCCGAAATGCCTAGCAATAAAGAAACCGAAGATGCCTTTGCCGCGTTTATGGCGCCGCAGGAAGTAATGAAGAATGATAAGGAGATTTTAGAACCCACCAGTACCGCAAAAACCGATGTTCCAAAATCTTTGAATGACAAGCTAACCAAGGAAATTAAGGTTGGACTTAATGACCGACTTGGTTTTGTAAAGCATCTTTTTAATGGAAGTACAGAGGACTATAACAGAGTGCTATCTCAATTAAGCACTATAGATACCGAAGAACGTTCCATAGCATTTATAGAGAACATGGTAAAACCAGATTACAATAATTGGACAGACAAAGAAGATTACGAATCTCGA
>CAZWVO010000007.1:0-13796 GCA_964637535.1 uncultured Flavobacteriaceae bacterium | reverse complement strand
CTTCTATAGAGCGCGTTATCATCTATAGAAACCTTAGCATCTACAGCCATAATTTTATCGTCAGAAGTTTTTAATACTGGATTAATTTCGAACATACTAGAATCACTTTCTACATATGCTTTATACAAGGAAGCTACAAACTTGGTCATCTCCTTAAGTGCCTTTCCAGAAAGTCCAAGATTAAACGCTACACGGCGTGCTTGAAATGGCAGCAAGCCAGTAGCAGGATCTATTTCTTCTGTGAAAATTAAATGAGGGGTTTCTTCCGCAACCTGTTCGATATCCATTCCTCCTTCTGTAGAATACATAATCATATTTCTTCCCGTACCTCTGTTAAGCAATACAGACATATAGAATTCATTAGGTTCGCTATCACCCGGGTAATATACGTCTTCGGCAATAAGTACCTGATGCACTTTTTTTCCTTCCGCTGAAGTCTGCGGAGTAATCAGATTCATTCCAATAATGTTTCCTGCAAGTTCTTCTACCTCTTGTAAATTTTTGGCCAGTTTAACCCCGCCTCCTTTACCACGCCCACCTGCATGTACTTGTGCTTTAATAACGTGCCATCCCGTGCCAGTTTCTGCGGTTAGTTGCTTAGCCGCGTCTACAGCTTCTTTGGCATTATGAGCTACAATACCGCGTTGGATACGCACCCCAAAACTTGCTAAAATCTCTTTTCCTTGATATTCGTGGAGGTTCATAAAGTATAAGTCTATTTATTTGGATGCAAAAATAGGAAACCCATTGGATTTACACTAATTATTATGTTCAGGAAAATTAAAAGGTAAACTGGCAGCCCTAAACGAACTAGGTAAATAGTGCTATCAGCTGTCAATTAGGCGATACTAAAACAAAGACAATACATGGCCTAGCCCTTAGCTTACAGCTCAAAATCTTTAAAATCCAAAGGGTCAAAATTTTTAAAATGACCATTTAGTTCTATTATCTCTTTGGTCCGACTTACCTGTTTTAGCACCGTAATAGTTGTAGTTAGATGCGCTTTTATAAACGAAAAACGTTCCTTTTCGTACTGTAGTTGTAACAACTGATGTTCTTGAGCTAAGGAAAGGCCTATTTTGTGCGCTAAGGTATAACTATTGTAGTCTGTTATTGGAATTCCAGCGAATGGTACGTTCATTAAACTATAGAGTTCACCTATGAGCCCTATTATTTCTTCTTTTTGCTCCAATAATCCATCTTCTATATTATCTAGAAAAGCTACCACCCCGCCTGCGTACAATTTATCGCCCATTCTGTTATCAAAAGTAATCATCTTAAACGCCCGGCGCGCCACACACATTACATCTAAGGTTCCATTATCATAGCTCGTAATAATTTCTTCTAATTCTAATTCTGTACCGTAAGAAAGCGTATTGTCTATGTATACAGGGGTGCCAAAACTCATAGCTTCGTCCCTACAATCCGTTATGAGTTGCTTATACCGTTCCTCAAAAATATGAAGAGGAACTTTCTCTCCAGGAAAAAAAACAGATTGTAATGGAAACAAAGGAAGACGCATGTTCTTTTTTAGCTAAAAATACAATACCGTAAACTGGGAAACAAATGAAGTTAAAATCAAATAATTGTTATATATATAACTTTTTGTTAAATTTATATATTTCTATTTAAAATAACTTGTAAAGAATCTTTATGTGTCCTAGATTTGTTTTTAAATACAGCACGATGAAGCATACTGATTTATTAAAAATTGCCAATACATACGGAAATCCGCTATACGTTTATGATTCGGAAAAGATAATCAGTCAATATACCCGACTTACTAATGCTTTTAAGAGTGTAAAACACCTTAAGCTTAATTATGCTGCAAAAGCACTTTCCAATATTACAATTCTTAAATTGATGAATAGTTTGGGTAGTGGTTTGGATACGGTTTCCATACAGGAGGTAAAGTTGGGTCTCTTAGCAGGTTTTAAATCTGAAGACATCATTTTTACCCCTAACGGAGTTTCGTTAGAGGAAATAGAGGAAGCCGCGGCCTTGGGAGTACGTATTAACATTGATAACCTATCCGTACTAGAGCAATTTGGAAGTAAGCATCCAGACATTCCGGTGTGCATTCGCATTAATCCACATGTTATGGCAGGAGGCAACTCCAATATTTCTGTTGGACATATCGATTCTAAATTTGGGATTAGTATCCATCAAATTCCACATTTGCTTCGCATTGTAGATCTTACTAAAATGCATGTAAACGGTATTCACATGCATACTGGGAGTGATATTTTAGACATTGATGTATTCTTATATGCGTCCGAAATTTTATTTGAAACCGCCAAGAACTTTAAAAACCTAGATTTTATTGATTTTGGAAGTGGTTTTAAAGTACCGTATAAGGCAGGAGATATTGAAACCAATATAGAAGAGCTAGGAAAAAAATTAAGTGCTAAATTTAATGCTTTTTGTAAGGAGTATGGAAAAGAATTAACCTTGGCCTTTGAGCCTGGAAAATTTTTGGTCAGCGAAGCCGGGCATTTTCTCGCTCGCGTAAATGTGGTAAAACAAACTACTTCTACTGTTTTTGCTAGTGTAGATTCTGGTTTTAACCATTTAATACGTCCTATGCTGTATGGTGCTTCTCATGAAATTAGCAACATCTCTAATCCTAAAGGGAGAGAACGTTACTACTCTGTGGTAGGGTATATCTGTGAGACCGATACTTTTGGGAGCAATAGACGTATTAATGAAATATCTGAAGGCGACATTTTGTGTTTTAAAAATGCCGGAGCCTATTGCTTTACTATGGCCAGCAATTACAACTCGAGATACCGTCCAGCGGAGGTGTTGTGGCATGAAGGAAAAGCGATTTTAATTAGAGAACGGGAGACTTTTGATGATCTCATAAAAAACCAGGTGGATGTGCAGGGGCTTTTTGGTACTCAAAAGGAACGGGTAGCTGTAAAATAAAATGGCCTAGGCTACGTTAGCTTTGGTACAGTTATTGGACTAACCTCAAAAATATAACTCATGAAAAACATATTTTCTACCTTAGCTCCCTTGGTTTTTCTTGTACTAATAGGTATGAACACATCCAGTGTTACTGCCCAGGAAGTAGAATGGCTTAGCTGGGAAGAAGTAGTAGCTAAGACTGCAACAGATAAAAATCCTAAAAAAATCTTTATTGATGTCTATACAGATTGGTGTGGATGGTGTAAAAAGATGGATAAAGATACTTTCCAAAACCCAGAAGTAGCTGCCTATATGGCGAAGCATTTTTATATGGTAAAACTAGACGGTGAGGGAAAAGAAGATATTGAATTTAAAGGAAAAACCTATAAATACATTGCCCAAGGAAAACGTGGATATCATGAATTTGCTGCTGCGTTAATGCAAGGTAGAATGAGTTATCCTACGGTTATTTTTCTGGATGAAAAATATCAAATGCTTTCTCCAGTCCCTGGATACCAACAACCTGATCCTTTCTTAAACATTGCCAAATACTTTGGCGATAACATTTATAAAGACAAAGATTGGAAGACCTATAGCGCAGAAGGAAAATAGAGGTAGCTACCAAGCTTAATGGAAATGTTGCTTCATGTCTAAATTGATGAATAGGTACTGCGGTAGAAATAACTGCTAATCCATCAAATACCATTTCAGTTCTTACATAGCTCACGTAAAGCTCCTTCAATACCGTTTGGATAACCTACTGACCTGCCTATTTGGGGTAGACTATTATCTGCTGTAGTTTGGAGATTCTTTGGTAATGGTAACATCATGAGGATGGCTTTCATTTATACCACTAGCTGTAATTTTGACAAAACGCCCGTTTTCTTGGAGACTAACAATATCTTTAGCACCACAATACCCCATACCGGCGCGTAACCCTCCTACAAATTGATGAATGCTTTCAAAGAGTTCCCCTTTATAGGGTACTCTACCAACAATACCTTCTGGCACTAATTTTTTAATGTCATCTTCCACATCTTGGAAATATCGGTCTTTACTGCCCTGCTTCATGGCTTCTACGGATCCCATACCACGATATGATTTAAACTTTCTTCCTTCGTAAATAATAGTTTCGCCGGGAGATTCTTTGGTACCAGCCAAAAGTGATCCTAACATTACCGTATCTGCACCTGCAGCTATGGCTTTAGGAATATCTCCTGTATACCGTATACCGCCATCTGCAATTACAGGCACACCGCTACCTTTAATGGCCGCAGCTACTTCTAAGACTGCAGAGAATTGAGGAAATCCTACTCCGGCTACCACACGGGTAGTACAAATAGAACCAGGTCCAATACCTACTTTTACTGCGTCCGCACCAGCTTCTACCAAATATTTTGCTGCTTCGGCCGTAGCTATATTACCCACAATAACTTCTAGTTTAGGAAATTTCTTTTTCACTTCTTGTAACACCTTAACCACCCCTTGGGTATGCCCGTGGGCAGTATCTATAACAACCGCATCTACACCGGCATTAACAAGGGCAGCTGCACGCTCTACAGCATCTGAAGTAACACCTAAAGCCGCTGCAACACGTAAGCGCCCGTATTGGTCTTTATTGGCAATGGGTTTTTGGGTAAGCTTGGTAATATCTCTAAAGGTGATTAAACCTACCAACTTATTATCTTTATCTACAACGGGGAGTTTTTCTATCTTGTTTTCTTGTAAAATATCTTCCGCTTCAGAAAGGGACGTTCCCTCGGCTACCGTAACCAAATTTTCTGAGGTCATTACCTCTGCAATAGGCCTGTCATTATCTTTCTCAAAGCGCAAATCCCTATTGGTTACAATACCAATTAACTTATCGTCTGCATCTACAATAGGTATACCTCCAATACTATGCTCCTTCATATTGGCTTTAGCATCACTCACTAAGGCATCTTTGGGTAAGGTAACAGGATCCATAATCATCCCACTCTCTGCTCGTTTTACCTTACGCACTTTCATGGCTTGGTGGGCAATAGTCATATTTTTATGCAAAACACCAATACCACCTTCCTGTGCCATGGCAATAGCCATTCTAGATTCTGTCACCGTATCCATAGCTGCGGATACAATAGGGACATTAATCGTAATGTTACGTGTAAATTTTGCTTTAATACTGACTTCTCTAGGAAGCACTTCGGAATAGGCAGGAACTAAGAGTACATCGTCATATGTTAGCCCTTCGCCAACAATTTTATTAAGGTGTGCTTCCATGGCAATTAAAGATTAATTGCGTGCAAATATACTACATTTAAAACAACAAAAAGCATCTTATATGCTTATTCTATTCCTGTCTTTTGGAAGTGGAGTTGATACCGCATTAAAACAGAAGAAAAACAATCCTTACGGTCAAAAATATCCTAAACTAACAACTAGTGATAGGCAGTAAAAAGCTGAGTAGCCTTATTATAGGCAGCTTCAAATGCCAATACGTTAACATTGGAATTGGCCTTTTCTGCTGTAAAATAAGACAGCATTTTCTCAGTAGGCATATTACCTGTAAGCTCGTCTTTAGCCATTGGGCAGCCTCCAAAACCTTGTATTGCACCATCAAATCTGCAGCATCCGGCCTGGTATGCTGCTGCTACCTTTTCGTGCCATTTTGTAGGCGTGGTATGCAGATGCGCTCCAAATTCTATCTCGGGATATTGAGGAATAAGATGGGTATATAAATAGGTTATTACTTCCGGAGTAGAAGTACCTACAGTATCTGAAAGTGATAATATACGTGTACCCATTGCAGCCAATTTTTCTGTCCACTCCCCTACCACATCCACATTCCAAGGGTCACCATACGGGTTTCCGAACCCCATAGAAATATAGGTTACCACCTCTTTTCCAGAACGATCTGCTAGTTCTAAAATATCGTTTAGAATGGCCACAGATTCTGCAATAGTCTTATGCGTATTTCGCATTTGAAAATTCTCAGAAATAGAAAAGGGGTATCCCAAATACTGAATAGCTTCATGGGTACAGGCGTCTTGGGCTCCTCTTAAATTAGGGACGATAGCTAATAACTTACTTTGGGTACGAGAAAGATCTAAGCTCGCAAGCACTGCTGCAGTGTCTTTCATTTGGGGGATAGCCTTGGGTGATACAAAACTTCCAAAATCAATAGTATCAAAACCACAACCCAATAACGATTGAATATACAACACCTTTTGTGGTGTAGGAATCCAATCTTTGATACCCTGCATGGCATCTCTTGGACATTCAATAATCTTTACAGCGGTAGACACTAATTTTATATTGTATTAGTAACGTTATATTAATCCTATAAAATTACTATTATTTATCAGATAATACGATATAAATAGCAATACCCATAAAAACTATAATCTGAGTCCATTTCAAATAATGACCTGCGTTACGATGTTTTACAAGGTAACTAGAAATACTTCCAGCAAAAAACGCTATTGAAGCGAAAATTAGAAAAGAAACGAGCATAAACAAGCCTCCCAAAATATAAAATTGAGTAATCGTATTCATTTGGGTGCTAAATAAAAATCCTGGAAAAAAAGCAAGAAAAAAGATAGCCACCTTAGGGTTAAGTACATTCATCATAAATCCTTGTTTAAAGAGTTGGGGCATGCTTTTTTTTATTGGACTATTAGTTAAATTCAAGGCAGCACTTCCCCTAAATACAGTATACGCCAGATAAGTAAGATAGCATGCCCCGAAAAGCTTAAGCACAAAAAACAAACTGTCATTAGCTGCAATAATGGCTGAGGCTCCAAAAGCCAAGAGTGTCGTGTGCACCAAACATCCTGTAATTAGACCAAGTACGGTTGCCATACCAAAGCGCACACCATGTACCATACTTTGGGTAAGCACATAGATGTTATCCGGCCCAGGGAAAATAGCCAATAAGGCAGTAGCCGATATAAAACCATACAACACTTCCAAGTTCATATAAAAACTTTACTGCTAAATATAAGGTGCTTCTTAAGAAAGAAAAAACAAGCGCTATCTTTATTAAAAAAACTAGTCTTAATTAGGGTTCATCTGAAATCCTTTTTCTATCTTTAAAAAAACGCATCATACCCTATACATGAAATTCATCTTTACTCTAGGCCTTGGCTTCATAGTATTTCTAAGCTTTATGTCTAATACTGCAACCAGCAATGATCATATGGAATCTACGTATACCTTGCGTAAACAAGACAGCGTACTACGGCATGTAGTACTGTTTAAATTTAATGCGGATACATCGCAAGAAAAAATATCAGAAATTGAAACTACTTTTAGTGCGCTCCCTGCTAAAATTCCTCAGATTGTCGCGTATGAATGGGGTCTTAACAATAGTACTGAAGGACTAGAAAAAGGGTTTACCCATTGTTTTTTCTTAACTTTTAATAGCGAAGAAGATCGGGCCGTATATCTGCCACACCCGGACCACCAGGATTTTGTGGCGCTTTTAAAACCGCATGTAGAAGATGTACTGGTATTGGATTATTGGACCAAATAACATCCGTTCTTATTGGTTAGCAAGGATTGCTTTGTTGATCTTCTTAATTAATACTGGGCCTTCATAAACAAACCCTGTCCACAACTGTACTAAGGCAGCACCTGCTTCTAGTTTTTCTAGGGCATCTTCGGCAGAATGAATTCCACCTACTCCAATAATGGGAAAAGCATTATTACTCTGTTTTGCTAAAAATCGGATTACCTCTGTACTGCGTTTAGCAAGGGGTTTTCCACTTAATCCACCTCGTTCTTCTTGAAGTAGGATACTCGATTGTAGGTTTTTGCGTGCTATGGTGGTATTGGTAGCAATTACACCATCAATTCCTGTTGTTTCTACAATAGTTATAATATCTAATAATTGTTCATCCGAGAGGTCTGGCGCTATTTTAAGGAGAATGGGCTTTTCTTTCCCGCCTACACTTTTTGTGGCACATTTGCTATTTTCTCTTTTTAACTCCGTTAGTAAGGCTGTTAATGGAGCTTTGTCCTGTAGCTCCCGTAAACCCGGAGTATTAGGAGAACTTACATTTACAACAAAATAGTCTACAAAATCAAATAAGGCGTCAAAACAGATTAAATAATCCTTTACCGCCATATCATTTGGCGTAAGCTTATTTTTTCCAATATTACCCCCTATGATCACATGATGTTCCTTTTTGAGCTGTTCTACCGCATCAAAAACACCCTTATTATTAAACCCCATTCTATTCACAATAGCCCTATCTGCTTTTAAGCGAAAAAGTCTTTTTTTGGGATTACCATCCTGCGGTTTTGGGGTAAGTGTTCCAATCTCTACAAATCCAAAACCAAAATTAGAAAGCTCATTATAGAGTATCGCATTTTTGTCAAAACCAGCGGCAAGACCTACGGGGTTTTTAAAACGGATGCCAAATACTTCACGTTCCAAACGAGGGTCGTTTAGTTCGTATATTTTTCTAAACAACGGCGCTAAACCTATACGCGAAAAAAAACGAATAAGGGTAAAAGAAAGATGGTGAATAGTTTCGGGGTCGAAAAGAAAAAAAAGTGGCCGAATAATTAATTTGTACATCTATGATCAATAAAATTTAGGCAAAAATACAAACTTGTATCATGCCAAATCCTAAGTGTCTTTTAATTTATTAACAGCAAATGCGTAGTGCTACTAAAGTATATAAACTCTTGTCAAAGAATGCATTTTACTGAGGTTCTAATGCAATAGGTTCTCTAAACGCTGCTTCGCACAAGGCCATATAGCGTTCGTACTGCTTTTGGTTAAATGCGGTAAGCAATTTTTTATCGTATTCTAGGGAAGCAACTTCCATTTTTGCCTTGAGTACCTTATATTTTTCTGCCAAGGTAGTAAGCTCTTCTGGCGTACTTTGCGGTTGGGTATCAAAAAGCTTTTTAATATCATCTTCAATAAGGCGCATTTCTATTTCCTTTTCCGAACGTAAGCTGTCCAGTTTTGTTAATTGTTCTTCATTTAACTGAAACACCTGAGCAATGGTTTTGGTATCCTCACCACCAAGCCCTAGGGTACATACTTGAGCCTGAACACTTAAGGTAAACAGAAAAAAAATGGCTGTGCAATAAAATAGTGATGTTCGCATGAAGGTTATTTTGTACAAATAGAAATTTAAACTACTAATATATAAACAGTATTTTTGAATAAAAAGTATATCTATGGAACATGTCAAAGATCGATTTTTGAGGTATGTGGCAATTGATACACAAAGTGATCCCAACTCCGACACTACGCCTAGCACCAAAAAGCAATGGGATTTGGCACGCTTGCTAGCCGAAGAATTAAAACTTATGGGTATGCAAGAGGTTACCCTTGATGAACATGCTTATGTTATGGCAACGCTGCCTTCTAACCTAGATAAAGAAGTGCCCACCATTGGTTTTATTTCACATTTTGATACTACTCCAGATTTTACGGGTACCCATGTGAACCCGCAAATTATAACCAATTATGACGGAGAAGATATTATATTAAATGAAGCGAAAAACATTGTACTTTCTCCAACCTATTTTGAAGACTTATTACAATACAAGGGACAAACCCTAATTACTACCGATGGTACTACTTTGCTAGGAGCAGATGACAAAGCGGGCATAGCAGAAATTTTAACTGCAATGGAATATTTAATTCAACATCCTGAAATACCGCATGGGAAAATAAGAGTGGCGTTTACCCCAGACGAAGAAATAGGTAGAGGTGCGCATAAATTTAAGGTAGCAGAATTTGATGCCGAATGGGCATATACCATGGATGGTAGCCAGATTGGAGAGTTAGAATACGAAAATTTTAATGCAGCAGGAGCAAAAGTGACCATTACTGGGAAAAGTGTGCACCCGGGTTATGCCAAAGGTAAAATGGTAAACGCTATAAGTATTGCTAGTGAATTTATGAGCATTTTACCCCCAGAAGAAACTCCGCAAAATACCAGGGGACGAGAAGGTTTTTTTCATATCCACCACTTAGAAGGGAGTATAGAGCACGCCTCTTTTGAACTTATTATTAGAGACCATGATAAGCACCAATTTGAAAAAAGAAAACAGCTTTTAGAGGCTATTACCAAGCAACTAAATACAACCTATGGAGATTGTATTACCTTAGATTTGAAAGATCAGTATTACAATATGCGGGAAAAAGTAGAACCCGTGTTCCATATTGTTGAAATTGCTAAAGAGGCTATGGAAGCCTTAGGAATTATGCCAATTATAAAACCCATTCGGGGAGGCACAGATGGCTCTCAACTAAGCTATATGGGACTTCCTTGTCCTAACATTTTTGCAGGTGGTCATAATTTTCATGGGAAATATGAATATATACCTGTGCAAAGCATGGAAAAAGCCGTTGATGTAATTGTAAAAATTTGCGAACTTACAGGAAGTAAATAAATACCCTATGGATTTAGCATCTAAAGTAGAAGCCTATTACGCTAAAGAAAGGCCCTTTAAAAAAGGAATACTCACCTTAAGGCAACTGGTCTTAGAAACAGCATTAACCGAAACTTATAAATGGAATTTTCCCGTATATACCATCAATACTAAAAATGTACTGAGTATATGTGCGTTTAAACATCATTTCAGTATTTGGTTCTACAACGGAGTTTTCTTAAAAGATGAATTGAACGTGTTGCAAAATGCTCAGGAAGGTAAAACAAAAGCTATGAGACATTGGAAGTTTACCGCTCACAAAGAAATTGACACAGCAAAGGTGCTAACTTATGTCAACGAAGCTATAGAAAATCAGAAAAAAGGGCTCGTATTAGCGCCTCAAAAAAAGGTTAAAAAGAACTTAGCCGTACCTGAGCTGCTGAAGCAAGCGCTAACAAAAGATACGCAATTAAATACCGCATTTAAGAACTTAAGTCCCTACAGACAAAGAGCGTACTATGCGTATATTACGAGCGCTAAACAAGCGAAAACTAAAGAAAATAGACTTGTTAAAATAATTCCTATGATTCTAGCAGGTAAAGGCTTAAACGACATGTACCGGTCAGGTGTGTAATAAAAAAAAGCGACGGAAAATATCCGTCGCTTTTTTTTTAAGTTACAAAGGCATTACTTTTTTTTCTCGGCAGGAGGCGTATTGAGTTTTTTACTCATCTCCATAGAAATTGCAGACCGATCATATTTCAATTTTCCTGCCATCGTTTCTATAACACAAGAATGATCTTTATCATTGAGTTCTAGCACTTTTCCGTGCAATCCACTTTTTGTAATTACTTTATCGCCTCGCTTTAACGCGGCTGAAAATTTCTTCTCATCCTTTTGACGCTTCATTTGCGGACGTATCATAAAGAAATACGCTACCACAAAAATAGCGATCATAGGAAGGTACGGGTATTGTTCTAACATGAGCTATTTTATTCAATTACAGGACCTACAGGAGCTGTTCCTTTAGGATTAACTTGTGCCTTAATCCTTATGATCTCGGAACCTTTTGCGGTATTAGCGGTAACTGTGATATTCTTTGTTACTTGACCATTACCCTGACCATTAAAGCGAACGAGTAATTCACTAGTTTCTCCTGGCGCAACAGGAGCTTCTGGTTTTTCCGGAACAGTACAACCACATGTACTCTTTGCATCTGTAATAATTAATGGAGCATTACCAGTATTGGTAAATTTAAATACCGTTTCCTGAGGAGTACCCTGTTCTATAGTACCAAAATCATGCTCTGATTTTTCAAATTGCATAACAGGCAGGTTCTTCGATGCTTGATCGCGTTCTGCCGCCACTTCTACATTAGAAGCATTAATTTTGCTAGAGGCATTTTCTTTACAAGAAGTAAAGCCGAGCACGGCAATTACACTTAAGGATAAATATATATTCTTCATAATTGTTAATTTTTAATTTTTTATTCCTTACAAAACTAAGGAATATTTGGGTCTTTCAAAAACGTGAGCTGCAAGAGCAAAATACCCTTACAACAAACCTCTTCCTACTTTTTTCAACTTCCCATCTACCTTGTATTCTTTTACCAACTTATCCAAAATACCGTTGATAAAAATACTACTCTTGGGAGTAGAATATTCTTTGGCAATTTCTAAATACTCATTTAGGGTAACCCGCTCTGGAATAGAAGGGAAATTAAGGAGTTCGCAAATCGACATTTTTAATAAAATAGCATCTATATCCGCTATTCTATCTTTGTCCCAATTTGGAGTTTTGCCTTCAATTTCCTTCTCCCATTCTGTATTGCGAAGTAAGGTTTTTGTCAACAATTGCTTTGCAAACTTCATATCTTCCTCATCCTTTAATAGTGGGGGTAAAAAATAAGATGCTGGTTTAGATTCTTTTGCTTTTTTTAGGCGTTTAAGAATAAACGTATTTACAATAGGAATATCATCAACCCAAGTAAGTTGATCATCTTCGAAATAGTCCTGAATCTTTTCATTAGGTGCAATAACTTTCTTAAAAAGCGCTATTAATACTTCCTTATCTTCTTCATAGCTGTTGCTATCCATAGTCATATAAGCATCATAAATGGGACTTGCCTGAATATCCTTTAAAATAATCTTTACATACTCCTCATTTAAGTACCAGTTTTTAAGTTTACGCTTGGCCAATTCGGACTTTAGCGCTTCATTTTGAACAATTTGTTTTAATAAAGCGTTATTTACAAACTTATCCTTATCTGGATACGCATCTGAGGGAGTGCTTATGTATTTTTTTGAAGAAAGTTTTAAATGATTAGATGCTAAACCATGTAATTCTACAAATAGACTCAGCATGAGCAGGTAGAGCGAATACATATTAGCAATACTTACATTTAAAAATTTCTCCTGCTTTTCCAGAGATTCGTCATGAGATTGGGTAAGTGCATAAATACACTGCATTACTTTAACCCTAATATGCCTTCTTGTAAGCATTAGCAAAGAACTTTTATAAAAATGAATATTTTAACGGCGCAAAAGTACGTATCTATTTTTTAGAATTCCTAAGCTTTGCCATGATCTTATCGTTTTTATAACATTCGTTTTAACAACAAACACCTATCTTTGAAAACTTGTAATCTACCACACTACTGAACTACAGTGCATAACGCATGAAGGAACTAAGACACCTTAATAAATACTTTAAAAAATATTGGTTTAAACTACTTCTAGGTATTCTAATTACCATTATTGCCCGTGTTTTTTCCCTGGTAACGCCATCATACGTCAAAAAATTGATTGAAGTTGTAGAACGCTATAAAGCAGAGGAGATTACAAAAACTGTAGCTACAGATAGCTTACTAGAATTCATTTTAATTATTGTAGGCGCCGCCTTATTATCTGGACTCTTTACCTTCTTAATGCGCCAAACCATTATTAATGTATCTCGCTATATTGAGTACGATCTAAAAAATGAGATTTTTAGCCATTATCAGCTGCTAAGTTTAAATTTCTATAAAAAAAATAGAACTGGAGATTTAATGAATAGAATTAGTGAAGATGTAAGTCAGGTACGCATGTATTCTGGTCCTGCAATTATGTATGGCGCCAATACGGTCACCTTGTTTGCCACCGTTATTCCACTTATGTTTATTAAAGCGCCAACCATTGCCTTATACGCCTTAATTCCACTTCCTATCCTTTCAGTGTTAATTTATCAGATAAGTAAAGTTATTCATAAACGAAGTACCAAAGTACAGGAATTTTTATCTACCCTATCTACCTTTACTCAGGAGGCTTTTTCTGGTGTCTCTGTAATAAAAGCCTATGGTTTAGAACCTAAGGTAAATGCAGAATTATCTTCACTTGCGATTGAAGGAAGAGATAAAAGTATGGCACTTGCTAAAGTAAATGCTTGGTTTTTCCCCTTAATGGTTTTGCTCATTGGAATTAGCAATGTTACTGTTATCTATGTAGGTGGAAAACAGTACATTAATGGAG
>CAZWVO010000006.1:0-14629 GCA_964637535.1 uncultured Flavobacteriaceae bacterium | reverse complement strand
AACGGTTAAAGAAGAAGTGATTAGTATGATATGATCCGTTTTACCTTCAACCTCAAAAAAGGCAGTGAAGTAGGGGAAGGCAGTTCCTAAAACCAAAGCGCCTACCAAAAAGCCTAATGCTTTTCCCAATCCTTTTTCATAGTAATCCGATGCAATTTTCATTCCTACCGGATAAATTCCGGCAAGAAAAAAACCTGTAGCAAAACGGGTGAGCAATAGCAGTTCTATACCAATGCCAGCAATAGTAAGCGAAAGATTACACACTGCAGCTGCCAATGCGCATATCAAGAACACTTTGGAGGGCGAATACCGATCTGCAAACATAAATAGGGCAAAGACTATGGTGCCAATAATAAAACCAAACTGTACAGAAGACAACACATAACCGGCAGTTTCTGGGCCTAGTCCTGTGGCTACACTTAGTTTGTCTGCTATAGCATTTCCCGCAAACCAAACGGAAGTGCAGAAGAATTGTGCAACTACAATTATAGGAAGGATATGAGGTTTAGTAGGTGCCAATCTTCCTATCGAATAAAAGTAACTTTCGCAATTTTGCCATTTTCTACTTCATAAAGTGCTATGATATGATACGTATTTCCGTTAATCGTAAGGTGCTCTTTATCAATCACTTTGTTTCCAATCACTATTCTAGCGGTAATTGTAGCATTGAGATCTGGCGTATTCTTAAAGAAATTGAGATACTTTTGGTGCATGTTTGCGGTACCGCTATATGCCAATTTATCTGGGAAATCATAGACTTTCACATCCTCAGAAAACGTTTCTATAAAAGCATCAATAGCTTTTTTATTATAGGCATCCAGTTGTTTTTGAACGATAGGTTCAGCTGCATCACTTTTTTTAGGATGAATAAATGTCATGCTACTAATTAATCCGTTTTTTACTTCATAAATGGCCACTTGCTTATAGATTTTACCATTTTGCGTTACCTCTTCATGATCAATTACTTTATTCCCTAAAACCATTCGTTTTAGCACCGAAACCGTGGTGTTTGGGTTATTTTTATAGAAACGTGCGTAATTTTTTTTCATTTGCGGCCTACCCACATAGGAAGTGTCATTTGGAAAATTACGAACAAGAACATCTGATGTGTAACATCCAACAAAACCATCAAGATCTTTTTTGTTAAAGGTGTCTACTTGCTTTTGCACAATATCTGCGGGAGAAACCTCTGCAACAATCGCTAACTTTTGTGATGTGCTATTAGAAACAAGACGTGTAATATTGTTTATGTTTTCATCTTCAAAGGTCTTAAATACCTCCCAGTTTTTATCCTTGCTTGGATGATATTTCATAAGGTCTTTTCCCGTACCCATAAGTATGGTGCCGTCTTTTAACCAACACATGTCTTCTGCCTTTGGAAGTGTTTTTGCAATTAAAGCAGTTTCTCCCGAGAGCGGATTTAAAGATTTAATTTCCCAGTTATCTTTTTCTTTGCTGATAAAACTAATCAGCTTAGAATTCGGAATGTTATGCAGCGACCTTCCCACATTCTTATAATAGGTTTTTACGGTATTGTTTTTAGTATGGATCACCACTAAATCCATTCTATTTTCTGTCAATACAGTAGCAACCAGTAGTTGTTTATTATACCATAGGTGATATCCAATTTTTAGTTTTTTTACTAAAAGTGAGGATTTTCCTGTATTTACATCGTACTTATATAGACGTTGTAGGCCATTAGTATCTAAACGTATCGCAGAAAATGCTGCTTCCTCAGGGATTCTTAATGGAGAGTATTCGCTTCCCTCTTGGGTATTGTTCAGCCATTTTTTTTTGGCACCTGCTATGGTATACTGTATAACATCCGTCTGCCCGTTGCGCGTAGCAGCAAACAAGAGGGTACTATCATTGTAAAAAGAAGGTTGGTTATCATAGCCTTCGTTGTTCGAAATATTTTTCCCGTTCTGCAGCTGCAGTGTATCATTTACGTTTATTACATCAAAAAGATGTACTTCAGTATTGGGTTGCGCAAACAATAGCGCACTACATAATAAGGGAAGTACAGATAGTATCTTTTTCATTTTGTCGGTTCTTATGCAATGTTTAAGGTAATCAAACAAATTTAGCTAAAAACTCTCTTACCTTTTTAGTACTTTCAATATAGTATTTTGCTTGAGTTTTCTGCAAGCCAACTTTAACAGTAAAGCTATTTTCAGGTAATTCTTTAAACATGTATTCATCTGTCCAGTCATCACCAATGGCAAATATGAAATCATAATTTTCCGCTGATAGCACCTGCAAAGCGGCTCGACCCTTATTTACGCCACTGTTTTTTATTTCCAAGACTTTGTTTCCTGCCAAGACACTTAGATTGTCATTAGCAATTAAACTAGTAAGAACAGTAGTGAGTTCTGTGGCTCTTTTTTCTCCAAAATCAGGATCTGTTTTTCTATAATGCCATGCTAAGGAATAATTTTTTTCTTCAATAAAAGAACCAGGCGTTCTGTCTACAAAAGATTCGAGAACAGGCCGTATTTTTTCCATCCAATCATTTTTAACCTGTTCTAATAGTCTAAAATGCTCTCCCTGCTGCGATATCCAAACACCGTGCTCCACGATCATGTTGTATTTTTTGTGTTGAAACCAGTTGGAAAATGTGTCTTTGTCTCTCCCGCTTATCAGATACAAATCTGTATTTTCTTGAGCACTTAAAGTATCTAAAATGGTATACAGTTCTTCATCGGGGAAAGCTTGCTGAGGATCTCCATGAAAATCAGTTAGCGTACCATCATAATCCAGGAATAAGAGTCGTTTTTTTGCTTTTTTAAACTTATCAGTAAGTATTTGACTAATAGTTTCACTAAGTCGTCTAGAAACGTAAATATGGTTGTTTTCTTTTTGTTTCTTTAATGAGGTCATAAAGTCATTTGCCCATCGTTCTACATTATAGCGCTTTAGTCTATTTTGCAATTCTTTATTTCGTTTTTGTTGCTCTTCTAGAGGCATATTAATTGCCGTAAACAACGCATCTGAGATCTGCTCAAAATTGTTAGGATTAATTAATAGCGCTTCACTCATTTCGTTAGCAGAACCGGCCATTTCACTTAAAATTAGTACTCCAGTCTTGTCTGTTCTTGTAGCAATGTATTCTTTGGCAACAAGGTTCATTCCATCTCGGATAGGGGTAAGCCAAGCAATATCACTACTGGTGTAAAGGTCTATCAGATTTTCAAAGGGAAGAGACCGGTAAAAATACCAAATAGGGGTCCAACTAACGGTGGCTAATTCTCCATTAATTCGCCCCACCAATTCATCTATTTCTTTCTTTAGCAATTGGTATTGGGGCACATTAGACCTAGAAGGTACTGCAAGAATAATTAATCGTATTTTTTCTTTGTATTGGGGATATTTTTTTAAAAAATACTCAAAAGCGTTCAGGCGTTCGGCAATACCTTTCGTATAATCTAACCGGTCTATAGATAAAACAAGTTTGGCATCTGGAGTAGATTTTTTATGCGCGTTTAGTCTTTGTTGTAAATCTGATTGTTGAGCGGCCGTATTTTTCTCATGCTCTTTAGCTGCTGCGCTAAATTTTTTATAATCAATTCCCATAGGAAAAGAATCTACCTTTATTACTCGGTCATTAAAATAGATATCATTAAAACTAACTTCCAAACCTAAAAGTCTCCGTATGGAACTGAGAAAATGACGTTCGTAATCATACGTATGGAAACCAATAAGATCAGCCCCTATAAGTCCTTTTAAAATTTCTTCTCGCCAGGGAATGGTTCTAAATATCTCGTAAGAAGGAAAAGGAATATGTAAAAAGAAACCAACGGCTGTTTGGGGGCGTTTCTCCTTTATCATCTGTGGGACCAACATGAGTTGATAGTCATGAATCCAGATAACGTCACCATCTTCACTTTTCGCTAAGATAGCATCTGCAAATTTTTGATTTACCGCTTTATAGGTTTCCCAGTTTTCTAATTCAAACTCCGAATACTCTAAGAAATAATGAAATAATGGCCAAATGGTACGATTGCTAAAACCAAAGTAAAAACCGGCTACTTCCGCTGCGGAGAGGCTTACCTTAGCGCAATTGTTTTTTGCTAGAGAAGCATCAATAGCTGGTTCTAATTGGTCTGGAATTTCTTCATTAGTAAGTCCACTCCAGCCAATCCATACGCTATCACTTCCAGAATGAACAGATTTCATTCCAGTGGCTAAACCACCTACACTTGGTGTTGCGGTAATGCTTCCATTGCTAATTTGCAATTGAACAGGGAGTCTATTTGAGATTATGATAGTTTTACTCATAAACTGATTTTTTTTAGCCAAGTTTGTTTTTAAATTATTTAAATTTCGCTTAAAACGGAGGGAAATCCTATTTATCAGCTCTGTTTAGTGAATAATTCATTTATGGACAACTTAGATTACGGAATTATTGGAAATTGCAGAAGTGCTGCGTTAATTTCGAAAACAGGATCTTTAGATTGGTGCTGCCTACCAGAGTTTGATTCATCTTCGGTTTTTGCTAAATTACTAGATGAAGAGCGGGGGGGTAGCTTTGAAATATGTACAGATGATTCTTATACTATCTCCCAATGCTATCAGGAAAATACAGCCATATTAGTAACCAAGTTTGAAGCTAAAGAACACTGCTTTGAACTTTACGATTTCATGCCGCGGTATCGTAAAGAAGATGATAGTTACAATGCTCCACCAGAAATTATACGATATGTAAAACTCCTAAGAGGTACTCCTACCTTTAGCATAAAGTACCAGCCTAAGCTGGAGTATGCATTAAGTAATACAACAACATATGTCAAGAATGATTTTATTGTGAGTCTTACAGATGGAAGTAAGTTTGATACTATCTTTATGTATACTTCTTTTGATAAAAATGCGGTGGTACAGGGGAAAAACATTACGATTAAAGAAGATGGCTATTTTTTGTTGAGGTACAACGAAAAAATTTTGGCACCCAATACAGAGAAGTTGTATTTAGAACTGGAGCGCACCAATGTGTATTGGCTAAACTGGAGCAGCAAAACGCCTAGGTACAAAAAATATAATACTCAAATTCTTAGGAGTGCTATAACACTAAAGTTACTGAGTTATGATAAAACTGGAGCGGTCTTAGCGGCTGCAACAACCTCTTTACCAGAAACTATAGGTGAAGTGCGTAACTGGGATTATCGTTTTTGTTGGATAAGGGATGCATCTATGGTCATTAAAGTAATGTCTACACTTGGGCATAAGAATGTGGCAAGAAGGTATTTGCAATTTATTGTTGATTTGATTCCAGACAAAGATGAAAAATTGCAGATTATGTACGGGATCAATAAGGAAAAAAAACTAACAGAAGAGACCTTAGATCATTTAGCGGGCTATAAAGGGACACAACCTGTGCGTATTGGAAATGCTGCCTATGAGCAGAAACAGAATGATATCTACGGAATTCTAATGGATGTGATCTATGAGCAATTAGCCAAACAAAGTACAGCTATAGAGAATGGGGAAGAACTTTGGGGTATTACGAAAGGAATTGTATGGATTGTAGGAAAACATTGGAAAGAACCAGATAAGGGAATTTGGGAATTTAGAGGCGAAGACCGTCATTTTACCTTCTCTAAGGTATTGTGCTGGGTTGCTATTGATAGAGCAATTAAAGTAGCACGTATTTTAAAAAAAATGCACAAAGTAAGTAAGTGGACGGTACTAGAGCAAGAGATTAAAAAGGACATTTTAGAAAATGCCTGGAACAAGGAGGTGAATGCTTTTACGCAATCGTATAAATCACCGCATCTAGACGCCGCTGTATTGCTGATGGAGTCTTATGGATTTATTCATGCTCGTGATCCTAAATTTGTGAGTACTGTACGCGCTATTGAGGCAAATTTACTTAATGATGGCTTGTTGTATCGCTATAAGAATGAAGATGATTTTGGATTGCCATCGTCATCTTTTACCATTTGCACCTTTTGGTTTATCAATAGTCTATTTAAGATAGGTGAAGAAGAGAAGGCAACAAAATTATTTGATCAGCTTCTTACTTACAGTAATCATCTCGGTTTGTTTAGCGAGGACATTGATTTTGAAACCAAAAGATTGCTTGGTAATTTTCCACAAGCATATTCCCATTTGGCGTTAATTGAATGTGCTCTTAATTTCTCTAGTCAAAATACCGAAGAACAAGTTTTAGCCGCGTTAAGATAGGCGTACAGCCAAGGCTTTTTCCTTGATGGTCGCTAACAAAAGGTGTAGATGCTCCTCAGTGGTAAACGGATTCATAATGGTTACTCTAAAATATATGATATCCCGTAATATAGTTTGTACAATATAAAACGTTCCTTCTTCTAAAAGTTCCTGTCTTATGGCTGCATTGAGTTTGTTAAGTATAGCGTTTGAAGTATTGGTTTTTATTATCCTAAAGCAAACAATATTTGACATGGGCGTAATGGCCAATTCAAAAGCAGGGTCTGCTTTAAGCATTTCTCCAAACTGTTGTCCCATACCGTAAAGGGTAGTTACAAATTCATCAAAAACACCTTCGCCATAGGTTTTTAATAAGAGATACCAGTGTAAACACATCATATTCTTAGTACATTCAAAAGTGCGTTTTCCAGAATTGTACCAATCCTGGTCTTCTGAAGCATCTAATAAATAATCTGCTTTTTGACTAAAAGTGGCATAACTACTCCTGTTTTCTTTGTACAAAAGAGCTGTTGTAACACCTGGCATCATCATCATCTTATGCCCGTCTATCACCACAGAATCTGCCTGTTTAATTCCCTTTAGTGTAGGCCTATACTGTTTAGAAAAGATAGCTGCTCCGCCGTGCGCTCCATCTACATGAAACCATAACTTATTTTGTTGCGCAAAGCTTCCTAGGATCTCTAGGCTATCAAAACTTCCGGTTGCAGTGCAAGGGGCACTACCTACTATAGCAAAAATCTGAATACCAGAAACTTTTGCCTTATCATAGTAGCTTTGTAATAAGGAGGTGTCTATTTCATAATTCTCATTTGACGGAATTTTAATAAGCCCTTTTTCACCTAAGCCCATTATTTTAGCAGCTCTTTCTATACAATAATGAGCTTCTTCGCTTACCATAATCCCTAAACTTGTGGTACTTCCTTTACTCCAGATATCTTCGTCCAGAATTGCTTTTCTCGCAGAGAGCAATGCTGTTAGGTTGGCCAGTGTGCCTCCAGAGGTTAAAAAGCCACCACTATTTTTGTCATATCCAATTTTAGTACATAACAAGTCGGTAATAATACGCTCAATAGGATTAGAGACCATTCCCATTTCATATACTGCAGAACCGTTGTTTAAATAGGCGCTTACCATACTAGTGAGTAGGGTAAGTGGGGCGGTAGGAGCCACTTGATGTCCAATGTATTTAGGGTGATGAATGATTGTAGACTGTTTTAGAACAGTGTTAAAAAACTGATTCGTATCTTTTTTAAAATCGTAATTTTTCCAATATTCAAGGGCTTTATCGGGCTGCTTCCAGGAAATCACTTTTTCAGAAGTTCCAGAAATACTACTTTTTAAATGATCTGCAATAAGTGCTATAAGCTGATGCCCTTTCTGAGCAAAGTCTTCCGAATTATATACAGCTTGTAATAACGGTATATCCATAAGGGTAAAGTTAAACGCTTTCGTACTATTGCGCTATATTCTCAGCAAAAAAATTACAGTAGCTATTGTATTTCTTTAAAAAGAAAAAACCGCTCCATACAGAGCGGTTTTAACAGTTCAGCTTTTCTCAAAAAGCATTATCTGAATTAGTCAAAGGTATACCCATTGTTTGCCGCAACCGAATCGGCTATTTGCGTTCGAAGTGCTACCACATTGGGTTGATTAGTATACTTTGTAAAACGTTTTAAGCCCATTAACATCATACGTTGTTCATCTCCTTCAGAAAAAGAAACTATGGCTTCTTTCCCTTTTTGAATGATTATGTCTACCGCGTTGTACAAATATAATTTGGACATCGCAATTTGTGTACTTTGTTTATCTTCTCCAAAACGTTTGGCATTTTTTTCTGTACGTAGCAGTGTAGATTCTGCCATGTAAATTTCAATGAGTATATCAGAAGCTGCCATAAGAAGCTGCTGATGCTTTTCTAAGTCGGGGCCAAATTTTTGGACTGCGCTACCAGCTACCATCAGAAAGACCTTTTTTAAGCGCTTAAGAAGGTCTTTTTCTTCGGCAAATAATTCGGAGAAATCTGGAGCTTCAAAAGAAGGAATACCCATTAATTCCTCTCCAACTGCTGTAGCAGGTCCTAACAGATCTACATGTCCTTTCATTGCTTTTTTGACAAGCATACCCACGGCTAACATTCTATTAATCTCATTTGTACCCTCGTAAATACGAGCAATTCTAGAATCTCTCCAAGCAGATTCCATAGGCGTATCTGCTGAAAAGCCCATACCGCCAAATATTTGAACTCCCTCGTCTGTAGTAGATTGGCAGTCTTCTGAAACCGCTACCTTTAAAATAGAGCATTCGATGGCATATTCTTCTACTCCTTTAAGTTCTGCTTCTTGATGAGCGTTCCCGCTTGCTTCTCTGATAGCAATACGATCCTCAATGTTTTTTGCAGCTCTGTAACTAGCAGATTCTCCTGCATATACATTAGTAGCCATAGTAGCTAGCTTAGCCTTTATTGCTCCAAAATTGATGATTGGAGTCTTAAACTGGATACGCTCATTAGCGTATTTCGCAGCTTCGGTAATTACCCTTCTTTGGGCATCTAAACAGGCTGCAGCTAATTTAATTCTACCCACGTTTAAGGCATTCATAGCTATTTTAAACCCGTTTCCTCTTTCGGAAAGCATGTTTTCTACGGGAACCTTGGTTTCGTTAAAGAATACTTGTCTAGTAGAAGAAGAGTGAATACCTAGTTTCTTTTCCTCGTCACCAAGGGTAATCCCATTTTCTGGGTCGTTTTCTACAATAAACCCAGTAATATTTTTATCGTCTTCTATTCGTGCAAAAACAATAAACATCTTGCAGAATCCAGCATTAGAGATCCACATTTTTTGCCCCGTAATACTGTACGATTTTCCATCTTCGGAAAGAACTGCTTTTGTTTTTCCAGAATTTGCATCAGAACCTGCTCCTGGTTCGGTAAGGCAATATGCTCCAAACCACTCTCCCGTAGCCAATTTAGGAACATACTTCTGTTTTTGCTCTTCGTTTCCATATAACGTAATAGGCATTGTGCCGATACCAGTATGCGCTCCAAATGCTGTGCTAAAAGACCCTGTAGCTCCAGAGATATAATCACAAACTAACATGGTAGATACAAAACCCATTCCCAATCCGCCATACGATTCAGGTACAGCAATTCCTAAAAGGCCTAGCTCTCCTGCTTTTCTCATGGTTTCTTCTGTGAAGCCGTAGTCTTTATTTTCAAAACGCTCCCAGTGCGCCCATAGCTCTCTGTCTACAAACTCCTTGGTGCTATCCCTCATCATCCTTTGTTCCTCAGACAAATCTTCTAAGGTAAATATATCTTCACACGGCGTTTCTTTTACCAAGAATTGCCCTCCACGTAAAATATCTTTATTTGTTATTTCTGTACTCATATGTCGTTGTTGTTCTAATTCAAAAATTCATAAATACCTGCAGCCCCTTGTCCTGTACCTACACACATGGTTACCATGCCGTATTTTCCTTGCATGTTGCGCTTTCGCATTTCATCAAAGAGTTGTACAGATAATTTAGCTCCAGTACATCCTAAGGGATGCCCTAATGCAATGGCACCACCATTTACGTTAACAATGTCTTTGTTTAAACCTAACTCCCGTATCACTGCAAGTGATTGCGAAGCAAAAGCCTCATTAAGTTCTATTAACTCAATATCTTCCTGTTTTAAACCTGCCTGTTTTAGTGCTTTTGGCACTGCTTTCACAGGACCAATACCCATAATTCTTGGGGGTACTCCTGCCGCTGCATAGTTTACCAAACGAGCTATAGGTTCTAGGTTTAATTCTTTAACCATTTCTTCACTCATTACCATTACAAAGGCAGCTCCATCACTCATCTGAGAAGAATTTCCAGCGGTAACACTACCTCCAGCGGCAAAAACCGGACGAAGTTTGTTCAACACGGCTACACTTGTACCTTTTCTTGGACCTTCGTCCTTAGTAATTGTATATTTTTTGGTTTCTTTTTTCCCTTCTCCGTTTAGAAATGTTTGTTCTACTTCAATGGGAGCTATCTGATCTTGAAAACGATCTTCTGCCTGAGCTTTTAAGGCCTTCATATGAGAATCATAGGCAAACTCATCTTGGTCTTCTCTAGATACTTTAAACTCTTGGGCAACTGCTTCCGCTGTATTTCCCATTCCCCAGTAATAATCTTCATGACCCTGATTTACCAAATCGTAATTGAGTTCTGTTTTATATCCTGTCATAGGTACAGCGCTCATGCTTTCTGCTCCACCAGCAATAATACAATCTGCCATTCCGGCCTGTATTTTTGCCGTTGCAATTCCAATAGTTTCTATTCCAGAAGAACAAAAACGGTTTACAGTAACTCCGGGAACATCCACAGTATCTAAGCCCATTAGCGATATTAAACGCGCCATATTAAGGCCTTGAGATCCTTCTGGCATAGCATTACCCACAATAACGTCATCAATACGTGTTTTATCCAATTGGGGTAGGGCTTTCATCATGTGTTCAATGGTTTCCGCAGCCAGTTCATCCGTTCTTTTAAAACGAAATACGCCTTTAGGTGCTTTTCCTACGGCTGTTCTGTATCCTTTTACGATATATGCTGTTTTGCTCATATTTTTTACTTTACTAATTTCTTAAGGGTTTGCCTGTTTTTAACATATGTTGAATACGTTCTAAGGTTTTGCGTTCAGAGCAAAGCGATAAAAAGGCTTCTCTTTCTATATCTAATAAATATTGTTCACTTACTCGGGTAGGTTCAGACAAATCTCCTCCTGCCATTACATAAGCTAATTTGTTGGCAATTTTCTTGTCATGCTCACTAATGTATCTGCTGGCTTCCATTGCATCAGTTCCCACTAAGAACATACCTAGTGCTTGCTTTCCAAGTACTTTAATGTCTTTACGTTTGGCGGGTTGGGTATATCCGCTTTCGGCCATTAGTTTGGCATGTGCCTTAGCTGTGGCAATTTGTCGGTCCTTATTAACTACAACTATATCTTTTCCTTTTTGTAGAATACCTAGGTCATAGGCTTCATACGCAGAGGTAGAAACTTTCGCCATTCCAATGGTTAGGAAATACTCTTGTAATACATTAAGCTCTACGTCATTTTTCTTAAAGGTATCCTGTGCTCTCAGTGCAAATTCTTTAGAACCACCTCCTCCAGGAATAACACCAACGCCAAATTCTACTAAACCAATATAGGTTTCCGCAGCCGCTACTACCTTATCTGCATGCATAGATATCTCGCATCCTCCACCTAAGGTCATTCCGTGAGGTGCAGCTACTGTTGGGATAGACGAGTAACGCATACGCATAACGGTATCTTGGAACATTTTAATAGCCATATTGAGTTCTTCGTACTCTTGTTCTACGGCCAACATAAAAATCATTCCAATATTAGCTCCAACAGAGAAATTGGCTGCTTGATTTCCTACAACAAGACCTTGAAAATCTTTTTCAGCAAGATCAATGGCTTTGTTAAGTCCAGCAAGCACATCACCTCCTATGGTATTCATCTTGGACTGGAATTCTAAATTCAAAATGCCATCACCCAAATCTTCTACAACAACCCCAGGATTTTTAAATACTTCTGTAGTTTTACGAATATTATCGAGTATGATAAAGGCATCTTGTCCTGGAACTTTGGTTGCCGTTTTCTTAGGAATATCATAATAATAGGTGGCTCCTTCCTTTACGCTGTAGAATGATGTAGCTCCAGAAGCTAATAATTCATTTACCCAAGCAGCAACTTCAAGGCCCTCGGCCTCAATAAGTGCAATACCTTCTTTTATACCAATGGCATCCCATATCTGAAATGGTCCATGTTCCCAGCCAAACCCAGCTTTCATGGCATCATCAATCTTATATAACTCATCTGAGATTTCTGGAATACGGTGCGAAACGTATGCAAAAAGCGCAGCAAAGGTTTTACGATAAAATTCTCCTGCTTTATCTTTACCTCCTACCAAAACCGTAAAACGATCAATTACATTGTCAATGGTCTTAGTAAGTTCTAAAGTGGCAAACTTTGCGCGTTGTTTAGAACGGTATTCTAAGGTGTTTAAATCTAGCGATAAAATTTCTCTAGACCCATCTTCTTTTTTCGTTTTCTTGTAGAATCCTTGTCCGGTTTTACTTCCCAACCATTTATTCTCCATCATGGTTTTGATAAAGTCAGGAAGCTGAAAAAGTTCTAAACGTTCATCCTCTTTACAGTTTTCACCAATACCATTAGCAACATGTACCAAGGTATCTAAACCAACAACATCTACTGTTCTAAAGGTGGCCGACTTAGGCCTCCCAATTACAGGGCCAGTAAGTTTGTCGACCTCTTCAATAGTTAATCCCATGCCCTTTACTGCATGGAATAAACTTTGTATGCTAAAAATACCAATACGGTTACCAATAAAGGCAGGCGTATCTTTAGCCACTACAGAAGTTTTTCCTAAAAATTGTTCCCCATAGCTGTTTAAGAAATCCAATACTTCTGGACTTGTATTTGGTCCAGGAATAATTTCAAAAAGCTTTAAATATCGTGCAGGATTAAAGAAATGCGTTCCACAGAAATGCTTTTGGAAATCATCACTTCTTCCTTCGTTCATAAACTTAATAGGAATACCAGAGGTATTAGAAGTAATTAGAGTGCCAGGAGTTCTATATTTTTCAAGATTTTCGAATACTTGTTTTTTGATATCCAAACGCTCTACAACTACTTCAATGATCCAATCTACATGTGCTACTTTGGCGATATCATCTTCAAGATTACCTGTAGTAATACGTTGCGCAAATTTCGTATGATAAATTGGAGATGGCTTCGATTTTAAAGCTGCTGTTAGGGAATCGTTTACCAGCCTATTGCGTACTACCTTATCTTTAAGGCTTAGCCCTTTGGCTTTCTCTTTGTCGTTAAGTTCTCTAGGAACAATGTCTAGTAAGAGTACTTCTACTCCTATATTAGCAAAGTGACAAGCAATGCCACTTCCCATAATACCAGAACCAATTACCGCTATTTTTTTAATATGCTTGTTCATTAAAAATTATCTTATGAATTCGTTGTCGTTTTTTTGTATACCTCTTTGTCTGCAATAAGCTTATTAATGGTCTCCGCTACTTCAAAAAAGTTTTGCAATTTTTCGTCAGAGACACGATCCCTAACTACATCGTTAAAACGGTATACTACTTTTTTAGAAGTTTCCCTTTTAGTTAAACCTAAATCTGTTAAATGGATTAGTACACCTCTTCCGTCTTTAGGGTTTGGTTTTCTGACGATATATCCTTTTTCTTCAATACTCTTTAAAATTCTAGAAAGGCTAGTAGCCTCCATACCCATTTTAGGCCCTAATGCCGTAGATGGGGTGCCTGATTTAGGATCAATACTTAGCAGTGTAAACCCTATAGCCATGGTTAAGTCAAAATGTTTGGCTTCTTCATTATACATTCTGGCAACTGCTTGCCAAGTGGCTCTAAGGGCATAATCTATGGTAAGCTCTTTCATATATTTTTGTGATCGGCTCCCAAAGATACTAAAATTTATTATGCATGCATAATAAATTTTTAAAATATTTATATGATAAAAAAAGGGGAGAAGTCTAAGACGATATGCTTGAGCAGTACAACTCTAAAAATGTGTTTTTTGTTTGTAGAATCTCACCTTTTTACTAATGCCCATAAATATCATTATAGAGTGCAATGTATTTTTCTTTAACAATTTTACGTCTAAGTTTCATGGTAGGGGTTAGGTGTCCGTCTGCTATGCTCCAAACATCTGGTGTAAGCCTAAATTGTTTTACTTTCTCCCATTTCGCAAAGTTTTCATTAGCCAGATCTACTTCTTCTTGAAAACGCGTTAAAACTTGTTCATTGACAATAATATCGGAGTTTTCACCTAAAGTCAGGTTATTTTCTTGTGCCCATTCATAGAGAAACTCAAAATTAGGTTGAATAATTGCAGCTGGCATTTTTTCGCCTTCTCCTACTACCATAATTTGGTCTATAAAACGCGATTGTTTAAAACGATTTTCTAACAGTTGCGGCGCTACATATTTACCACCTGAAGTTTTGAACATTTGTTTTTTCCGATCTGTAATTTTCAAAAACCCGTCGGCATCTATTTCTCCAATATCACCAGTGTGGAAGTACCCGTTCTGTATTACCTCGCCTGTTTTATCAGGATCTTTGTAATATCCTATCATTACATTAGGGCCCTTAATTAAGATTTCTCCATCTTCCGCAATTTTCACTTCCGTTTCAGTAATAGGGCGACCTACGCTGCCTATTTTTAACCCTCTATTTACCTGTTCGTTTACAGATACTACCGGAGAGGTTTCTGTAAGTCCGTATCCTTCCATTACCTTCATTCCGGCAGCATTAAAAATACGAGCTAATCGCGGTTGCAAGGCAGCACTACCAGAGGCTATGGTTTCTATGTTACCGCCTAAGCCTTCCTTCCACTTACTAAAAATTAATT
>CAZWVO010000005.1:0-15036 GCA_964637535.1 uncultured Flavobacteriaceae bacterium | reverse complement strand
TGATATGCCTGGTACTTTTGGAAAATACGATATCTATGTAGCAGATCTTAAAAAAGACGGAACCTTTGGTGTAGCTAAGAACTTAGGTGAAAAAGTAAATACCAAGAAAAACGATCTTTATCCCAACTTGGCTGGTGGATCTACGCTCTTTTTTGCATCAGAAGGTCGAAAAGGATATGGCGGATTAGACGTCTTTATGGTTCAAGTTGGACAGAAAAAAGTAGGATGGTCTGTAAACTTGGGAAGTCCCATTAATAGTAAAAACGATGATTTTTCTATCTACCTAAGTGGCGATGGCGCAAAAGGATACGTGATGTCTAATCGCGGTAAAAACACAGATACGGTTCAACCTATAGCCTTTTCTTACGGCGATAAGGGTAAAGTAACCCTAGCAGATGAACGTCAATACGGTCTCTTGGCCGCATTTAATACCGATGTTAAGATTGACTATACGTCTACCACTTTTGAAGACGAATAAAAAGAAACAATAGCTTTTATTAAAGTAAGCTCCTATGTTTGGCAGTCGCATTAGCATCAGTTGATTTACAGGTTACTGATGTATGATTGCCAACATATACCGATGCTCATGTAATTCACCGGAGCACAGTTAGCACGTATCAGCTAAAGGATACCCCATAGCTGTTGCCGGTGAATGCATCGGAAGTCCATAACACAAGAACTCAAATCCCCCATGATGAGCTTTAACAGATCAAATAAACTATCTCTCTTGTTGGTGTGCTGTACTATGCTATGTATGTTCGTTTCCTTTGGACAAGAAACAGCCACGCAACTGAACTCTAATAGCACCTATCACAATCAGTTGTTTTTTAACCGCTTTTTAGTGAACCCTACTTTTTCTGTAGTACGTGAAAACAAATCGTATTTAAATCTATTGCACAGAAATCAATACGCTACTTTTGAAGATAACCGCCAAAATTACTTTCTTGGATTTAGCAATAAACTCAACGAAAATACGGCCTTAGGTATTGGTTTGTACAGTCAATGGGCTGGTGTGGTCCAAGAATTTGGTTTTAATGCCAACTATGCCAAAGCAGTACATTTAGGAGCGAATAGTAAACTAACTTTTGGAACCAATGTGACCTACTTTAACGTGGGTTTAGATAAAAACCGAGTGACTGCAGCAGAAGATGATCCAGAAATACTAGAGGCAAGAAAGGAAAGTAAAATAGCCATACAGCCTGGGATTACATTGAGCTTAGGAAGGTTTGATATTGGGTTATACGCAGAAGACCTATTAAAATATAATCAAACTACAAACAGCTTAACGGCTAACCTTAGTGAACAAAACCTAAAAGGTTCGTTACAGTATACCCATACCTTTACTGCTAGTAGAGGGCTGTTTGAAGATGCTCGTTTAATGCCGCTTGTACAGGTGGGTAGAAATCAGGACAATAGTATGTCTTATTTAGGAGCAATTCTTTTAGATATGCCAAACTATGGTTGGATACAAACTACTTATGATGACGTTTATGGCCTATCCACGGGCGTAGGTTTTAATTTAAATAAAAAATTATCTCTTGGATACCTACTAGAAAAAGATGTGCTTAACAATGAAACAGACCTAGGTTGGAACCATGAGGTATCATTAGCGTATACGTTTAAGAACGACGATAAAAATGGAGGTGCTTTTGTTGATGGGTCTCAAGATCAAAAAATAGATCAAATTGTACGTAATTACGAGGAACAAATTTTACACCTCACTGCAGAACTCAACAATAAAAAAAGAAATACAGAAACGTTAGCAGTTGATCCTGAGAATACCAGGAACGTTAAGCATACAACTGCTGTGGCTTCCAATACAGATGCATCCGATGTAGTCGCTAAAGAACATCGAGAATACGAAACAGAAATTGCGGCATTAAGTACGGCACTTAATGAAAGCAGAAAAGAAAATGCCTCAAAACAGAAGCAGCGTAGAAAGCGTACCAAGCGTAACGCTAATAGAGGAACCGCAATAGCTGCGCATACCGACGATAATTCTTTAGCATATCAAAACCGATTGATTTTGGATGAACTTATCTTAAGGCAAGATTCTATAGAAACTGCCAGAACCCTAGCTTTTGAACAACGTTTTGAAACCATGACCCGACTATTGCGTAACGATATTAAACATACCATTAAAGCAGGTAGCACTCCTGTTACTGTTCCAAGGCATAGCCAGTTTGCAGAAAATAATGTAGACAAAGAGGCTTTAGATCGTATGATTGGAGCCACTAAGCCACGTATCAATAATACCATAGTAAGAGCGCCTCAGCAGCAACCCATGGCACAGCAGATTAATGTAACCGCTGTACCTACTCGTATCAATACGGTTATCCCTACGGGTACTACACCTATAGAAACCCCAAGTACGGTGGCTAACAATGGTAATGTAACAGTAAAAACAGTTTCTAAACCCAATAAGAAATACAATGATCTTCCTATAAAGCGATTAGATCAGAACAATATTGTTGGTGTTAACTCTGGGTACTATGTAATTGCTAATGTGTATAAAACCAAAAAATACCTCAATGCTTTTATGAACGATCTAAAAGCAAAAGGAATCCCCGCAAAAAAGTTCTACAATAAAGAGAATGGTTTGTATTATGTGTATTTGGCTGACTATAACGTAAAGGCCGAAGCTGAAAATGCATATACCTCCAATTTAGAAGGAAAATACCAAGACGAAAAATGGATCATGCAAATAGACAATGCCATGGCAATGGCCAGTATTGAGTATGATGACTAACAATTACATGAAACTACCATAAACATATACCAGCCTAATTTGAAAATCTAACGTGGGGATTAATTTGAGAGATTAGTTGTTTAGAGGCCGAATTGGGTTGGAATATGGTAGTAACTAAAAAAATGAATGCATTTGAACGAAAATACTGATAAAGACTACAAAATTTAGTAAATAATTAATACATTTATAGAAGATAACTAATGTAAAACTCTCAAATCCCCCACTACACATGGAATCTAATCTTAACCTCTCAAGTACTCAAAAAAGCAACGCTAACAGTATCGCATTTTCCAGAGCTTTTCGAAATGCTTCGGCGCAAAAATGTAACTGGCATATCTTTTTTCACGATCTACGCCAGTTCACCTAAATTCTTTATTCGCAAAGAAAGGGTTACCTCTTTTACACAATCAATTTTAAGCAGATACAGGTTTTCTGTGTCCTAGTTTATCCCCCAAATTGTACCTGGTAATCTTTATAGATTAGTGCCCCCTACTTAGCTAGGTAGTCCTTTCTCTGCGATTTTTCAAAATTACATTGCATCTTTTGCAAATAGATCTCTCAAAGAACATCTCCGTTTTCTGTATGGAAAATTGGATGGCAATTCAACTGTTTAATCCCAAATAAAAATGCAAAACCTATGGCAACTAACGCACTCAAAATTATTGTAATTGACAACAACTTAGAACAACACGAAACCTATTCGTTGTATTTTGAAAACTATTACGATTATGTATTAACAGGCGCTTACTCCTCAGTAGAACAGGCCTTAATGTCTTTTTCTACCGTAAAACCAGATATTATTGTATCCAAAGTAAACTTGCCAGGTATCTCTGGTATAGATGGAATACGCCTATTTCGTAAAAAAGATAAAAACGTCAAAATCATCATGATAAGCGCACATAACGAATTTGATATTGTTAAGGCAGCGTTTAAAAATGGTGCTAGTGGGTATTTAACAGAACCTATTAGTCAAGAACGTTTGCACAACGCATTAGATGCTATTAAATATCAAGGAGCCATTATTAGCAACGATATTGCTAAAAAGGTGATTTCTATGTTTCAACGCAAAAACTTTAAAGCATTTTCTGAACGTGAAAATCAAATTATAGATTATCTGTTTCAGGGTGCAACATACAAAATGATAGCACAAAAGTTATTTGTAACCACTAGTGCGGTTAACTTTCATATTCAAAACATCTATTTAAAACTAAACGTAAATTCTAAATCAGAAGCGTTAAATAAGTTACAACAACTACAACATTCTTAATTTAAGGAGTAACAGCTTCGTTTTATTTGATTTGGTGCCATGTTGGATAGACGAAGCTGCCTTACTTTACATTACGTTCATTTTCTAGACGCTCTAGGAGTTGCTTAAATCCTATTGCAACACCATTGGTCCACCCAAATCCGTCTTGCGTAGGATATTCTCCCCCTCCAGAAAGTAAAGTGGTGTCTTCTACATTATATTTCTCCATCATTTTCCCTGTATTTTCATATACGCGCTCATTAATGCTAAGCCAACGCTGCATAATTTCTCTTGCCTCTGCAGTATAGCCGTAATTCAATAGCCCATGTACAGCAATCCATTGTAGGGGTGCCCAACCATTTGGTGCGTCCCATTGTTGCCCACTGTGTTTTAGGGTAGTAACTAGACCTCCATCTTTTAAAAAGGGATTCATTAATTTTTCTTTTACCGCACTAGCTTGTTCCTCTGTAGCCAGCTTAAAAAATAACGGAAAGGCTCCCGCCAAAGTAAGCTCATCTGTTGTGTGTTGCTCCTTAAAATTATAATCCATAAAATACCCAGCTGATGTATCCCAAAAAAGCGCTTGTATTACTTCTTTTCGCTGGTTAGCAGCTGCATTAAAAGTGTTTTGTTTGGATAGCACTCCTTTCATTCCATAGGCTTTAGCTAGCTGAGACTCCATATAATATAAGAGGCAATTAAGGTCTATTGCCGCAATTTCCGCCGTTGCCGTTGAACCAAATTCTCCTTCTTTGGCGTACCACCTAGTACTGTAATCCCAACCCGATGCGGCTCCAGCTCTTAAATTAGCATATAGGTTTTGCTTGGCCTCGGTAGTGGGTAAGGAATCTGCTAATTCATAATCTTCTTTGTACGACTCTGGGCGGGGACTTGTACCACTATCCCAATACCTATTTATAATTTTATTGCTAGGCAACTCAATGGTGTGCCTACTTGCGGTATACGGCCCTGCTTTATCCATGGTATCCCTAGACATCCAAAAAGAATACTCTTTCTCTAATTGCGGTAAATGATTGAGGAGTTGCATGCTATCTTTTCTTGCCAATACAGCTACCATAAGCGAATAGTACGGTGGCTGAGACCGAGTTAGATAATAGTTGCGAGTACCATTGGGAATAAAACCTAGCGAATCTATAAGAAACCCAAAATTGGCTACCATATGGGCTGCCAATTCTTCTTGACCATCGCGAACCAATCCTTCTAAAGTAAAATAACTATCCCAATAATAAATTTCTTGAAAACGCCCCCCAGGCACTACATAGGATTTGGGTAAAGCAATTCTTGAAGAAAAGCGATTAGCCTTATCTGGCCCCCTAGTAAGTTTAGGCCATATGCTATGGATATGTTCATACATGGTTTTGGTCGTATCCGTTGCAAAGGAAAGCGATGCTAACTTTGCATCACTAAAATGCGTTGCTACAAAAGCGTGTAAATCAAAATTATTAGCCGTTTTCTCCTTATTGTATCTTACTAGAATACTATCTAAGGAAGTTTTAGGAACCAGATCCACAAAGGTTTTAGAGTCTTCAAAAATACCTTGTAATTGCACGTCCTTAAAGAGCTCCGTTTCATAAAAAGAAACTGGTTTCTCAGGAGTAGAATGGGTATTGCAACCAATACCTAGCAGTAATAAGGGAAGTATTCGAAAAAATTTCATCTGGTCTTGCTTTTGTCTAAAAATAGGCAAAAAAAATAAAGTCATTTTAAATAGCGCTTATAACTAAATAACGCCTCGAAGTATATACTCCAAGGCGTTATTACGGGAATCAATTTTGAATTAAATGATAGCTAAAAGCGGTTATAGTTTTAAAACAATAGTAGTTTGTTGCAAGCTTCCATTTACTTTAGCTCTTAGGAAATATATGCCTCTTGAAAGCGAACTAAAATTGATTTGAAAGCTGGAGTTTCCACTACTAATTTCCTTAGTCGTTTCAAAGTGACGTCTACCGTAAAAATCAAATACTTCAAAGCTTGCATTTACCGCTGTTGTACTTTCAATAAAAATAGTAGTATAACTTCTTATGGGATTAGGAGCTACCTTTAGCTTAGTAATTATAAGCACGTCTTCTGGTCCACATTCTCCCAGACTGGCTCCTCGGTTAAGGTGCCATTGTACCGCCCATTCCGGAACACATAATGTTTTTCCATTACGGCATATGCTAACTTTTGGACGATTAGGATTATTACCGCAAGCTATATCTGTGACTTCTACGGTAATTTCTTTTGTAATACTACAACCTTCCGCATTAGTGATCGTAGCGGTATAAACCGTAGTGGTTTCAGGACAAACTTCTATTGTGGTAGTTGTCTCACCTGTACTCCATGCAACACTAAATTCTTCGGACTGAGCAGCTATATCAGATAAGGATAAGCTAGTACAGGCTGCTGGAGCATAGCCGGTAAACACTTCAGATTCCTGATTAATTGTAAACTGTATCGCTTCTTGAGCTGTAATAGAAATAGCGTCTGAGATCACCATTCTACCCAGAAAATCGGTTACAATTAAGGTATATTCACCAGCAGCAAGTCCTGTAGCAGTTTCCGTAGTTTGTCCATCACTCCAAACATATTCGTAGGGAGCAGCTCCGCCAATAACTACTGCCGTTGCGGTACCATCTGCTTCTCCATTACAACTAGCAGGGGTAACAGCAACACTTTCTAATGTAAGTGGCGTTAACTGAAACCTTGCCGAAACCGGAAAATGATCAGAAGCAGTAAAGGCATAGTCGTTATCATACACTTCATAGTGAACGGTAACGGAACCTTCAATGTAATTTTGGAATAGTTCATTGGTAATTCCAATATGGTCTATCATATTCTCTCTAGATACAAAAGAACGTAGCCCTTGTTGGCTTAACGTATCCGAAACAATATCGTAATTGTCTGGATCGTTTACATACGCTTCAAAGCTAGAAATGGTAGATGGAATATCGGCCACTGTTTCGTCTACATCGTCATTATAATCGCCTAACAAAATTACCTTTCTATTCGCAAACTGGACATCTAGCGTGTCTTTTAATACCTCTACATCAAACTTGCGCATATCATATCTATTTTGGGCATCTGTACCGCTATTAGCTCTGGCATGTAAAGCAATAAGATCTAATTGTTCTGTAGCCCCATTAATAGTTACATCTGCGGTCATAAGAAATGGCAATCTACCACTTGCATAAAAGCGCGTAGTGGTACTGGGATATCCCGTTAAGGCACTATCATCTCCTCCATTGTATAGGGGATGAATAGATTCTAATAATGCTTTGGTTTCTACTGGACTTACCGTTGCTGTTTTATAAATAAAACCTAACTTTTGAAAGGGAGGAGTTCCAGTTGGATTAGAAAAAGCAGGAGATAATATATACTCATATCCAGGCAATAAATTAACCAGTTCATCAAAAAGCGCATCATCTGCTATTTCTTCAACCGCATACACATCGGCATCTAACTGTTGTAGAATGGTAAGCACACTATCTCTTTGGATAGGATCTGATAACGGATTTCCTGCTGGTGGAGAATTATTTTCATCACCAAACCATTCTATATTCCAAGCTACTATATCAAAGGTTTCGTCTCTGGGAATACCAATAGTATCTCCAGGAGGCACAAAGGTTTCGGCACAAGGTAAATCGCTCGCAATTCTCGGAAGAAGCTGAAAAGTCTCGTTAAATCTTCCTACTACTCCAATTATTTCAAAGCAAGATGCAGGCTGTACTAATCCTACAAGGTCCGTAACATCATTATCTATTCGCATTTCTCCTGTACCACTGGCATCTGTCAGTATAAAATTAGCATTACCAAAAAGTAAATCTCCAGGATTAGGGAAGCTTACATTTTCAATACGCACCAATTCCCCAGGGTAATTCCCCATTTCAGCTAACGTAATAGTCCTTGGCGCAATCGTAGTTGTTGGTTGGCCATTATCTTCTACTACGGCAACCGGACTTATTTGTTCTAATTCGTTAAACGCAGAACGCGGGCCGGTGATCGTAAGCGAATCACCAATCATAAATACGCCGTCTCCATGTACTGCAGCATCAAAAACGGCTATACCTCCAGTACTATCCTGTAAAAAAGCTGGGCCAGAAAAATTATCGGAGGCTGTTAAAATACCGGTAACAGTAACAATACTTCCTGCTGTTGCTGCTCTTGCCGCTGCAATAGAAATGATTTCTCCTGGCGTAATTACTTGGTCATTAGCCACACCAGGTGTAGGTGTTGAAGCTACATAGGAAGAGGTGTTTCTAGTTCCTCCTTCTCCATTAGGAATACGCTGTAGCGATTCTGAATCCTTGCTCCCATTTTCGTTTTCATTCAGTTGTGGTTCCCCAGCATTGAGCAAGCTTAATAGGACTGCGTCATCGTCATCATCTGTATCATATACCACGGCATCTATAAGACCACTGAAACTAAT
Source organism: uncultured Flavobacteriaceae bacterium (assembly GCA_964637535.1). Lineage (GTDB taxonomy): Bacteria > Bacteroidota > Bacteroidia > Flavobacteriales > Flavobacteriaceae > CANMSI01. The sequence goes on along the minus strand of CAZWVO010000005.1, from coordinate 6,612 downwards.
GGCAGTTCCATTAGGAAAATCAGCAGCATTTGCTTGATAAAGTGCAATAGCATCTGCTCCATTCTGAAACGCATTGGATCCCACTATTAAATCTACATTAGCAACCGCAGCATTACCAACTACAAAATAACCTTCGGCATTGGTTGTAAACCCGCTAAGATCAATGGTGTTATAACTAAGCGCACCATTACCGTTGTACGCAACAAGTATAAAACCATCTAAAGCGGTGTTTCCACTACCTCCATCATATAATTCTACAAATTCTTCCGTATCCGTACCTGCCGTATCTGCATCTAACTCGTTAATTAGTAGGGTAACGGGTGCTGTACTATTGGTATTAGCTGCGCCAGGAGTGGGTATTGCATTTACATAGGTTGCTGTTCCTCTTGGGTCTCCAGAACCATTAGTAAAGCGTTGTAATGAATGAATGTCTTTATCTCCCAATTCATCCTCGTTTAGCTGCGCTTCTCCTGCATTTAATAGGGCTAATAATTCTGGATCATCTGCATCATTGGTATCATAGACTACTGCATCTATCAAATTGGTGACAGAAACTAAGGTACCATTAGGAAAATCAGTTGCATCACCTTCATATAATGCTATGGCATCTGCCCCATTTTGCAGACCGTTGCTTCCAAAAACAAGCCCCACATTAACAACAGCACTGTTTCCTAAAACAAAATATCCATTAGAATCTGTACTAAAACCATCTAGATCAAAGGCATTATAGCTAGCATCACCATTACCATTGTAGAGTACAACAACGTACCCATCTAGGGGAGCGTTTCCTACTCCACCATCATATAACTCAATAAATTCTAAGGTATCCGTTCCTTCGGTATCTGCATCTACCTCATTAATAAGCAAGCTAATCGGAACACTTACATTCGCAATTTCATTTTCTAGTCCAGGGGTATTAAGTCCTTCTCCATTTTCTGCCATAGCGTCTGGAAAACTAGGAAGTCCTTGTCCTCCAAAACTATTTCGAACCCAATCATTGGGGCTATCAGTGTCCACTCCATTAGGAATCCTTGAGGCACCGCCAACAGTAAAAGTAGATCCTGGAAAATTTTGTGGTAAGCTAGTACCACCATAGGTAAAATCGCCTGTGCCGCCATCACTTACCGCAATAGCATCTACAATGGTATCCCAAGGGGTAACATCTAGTACTCCATCATCATCGGTATCTAAATCATCGCCTAAGCTCCCTGTAAATCCTTGCACCAGTAGCAGAGATACTGTTCCATTTTCAAAAGTATTGGAAGAAAATCCTGTCGTAAAATATCCATTAGCATCTGTGCTACCAAGAGATATTACCTCGTCAATAGTGCCTGGAGCATTGCTATCGCCTTCGATTTCTAATAATGTAAAACTACTTAGATCAAAATTGGGCTCTGTAAACAACTCTACAAACTCATCTGTATCGCTCCCCGTATGATTGAAAACAAATTCATTGATTACAGGAATTACAACCACCTCTCCAAAAGATTGGCCTTCATTAACTGCACCGTATGAGTTTGTTTCAGCTACAGCCCAAGTGAATTCTGGGAATGTTGTTCCTTCTCCCACTAGGGTTAAAGAAGCACCAACAGGTGTGCTAGAAGTTTCTGCAAGACCGATATCTATACTAGTTTGTCCGTCCGCGGCGCCTCCCACTCCGGTTAGGGTACCTTCGTAGCTTATAAACTGAACCACGGTAGTACCATCTATAAGCGCAATACCATCTGGAGACCCATTTTGAAGGCCATTGGAAGGCAAGCTTATAAGTACAGTACCAAAACCTGCTTGTTGGTCCGTAATAGTTTCTGTAAGTGCAATGGTATTGTAAACAGTACCATTAGAACCATTGTACAATTCTAAAGACCAACCGCTTAAATTAGTACCGGCTGGACCAGCAATTTCTATAGCTTCATTTACATCACCACCTGCATTGTCATAATGAAGTTCATTAATAAAAACAGTTTGTGAAAAGCTTAGCGAAGTAGCCATGAAAAGAAGCCCCGCTACTAGGGGGTTGAGTAGTTTTTTAATCATCGTTTAAGGAAATAAAAGGTTAATAGTCGCAATAAAAATACGTCTATTAGGTAGGAAAAACCTTTAGGTTTCCTTTAAGAAAAGGTGAAGTTATTAACAAGTTAATGCAAAGAAACTATAAATAGCTACTATGTTCTCTTTTTTAGAAGATATACGAACTTAAATTGCCATGGAATCATAGCAATCACACTTTTTATATATGTTATTCTAGCTGGTTCCTGTTCCGCTAGAACAACTAAAAAATGATTATTATTTGGTTTTAACTAAGGTCCCGTTTTGCCATACACCTTCTACAACGGTACCGTCTTTTTCCCATTTTTTCCCTTTCCCATGTTGCAGATTGTTTTTCCATTTGCCACTATATTTTGTTCCGTTGTTCCAAAACATAGTTCCTTTTCCACTACGCTGATTACTTTTAAAAGAACCTTCATAACGTTCTCCATTAGCCCATGTGTATGTTCCTTTTCCAGAAAGTTCACTGGCTACCAAATCCCCTGAATAGGTGTCATTATTAAACCATTTAATATTGCCTTTAACAATGTCTCCGGCTCTTACTTCTACATCAAAAGTTGTGCCTTCAGATTCAAATTTGTACCAATTATCGGCCAATGATTTTACTGCAGAAGAAGGAACAAAGTTTAATTCTTGCGCCTGTATAAACGTTACGCTACCCAATAATACGGCAAAGAGAAGATATTTTTTCATCACAAATAATTTTTAGGAGATAGTCGTAAGGAAACAGTAGGACTTACAGCAAAATTTATATTTGTTTTTGAAGGTACTACGCTAGTTCTTTTAGGATGTTTTCTGCCGAGGTAGTTATTTTTTTATAACAGCTATACCCCCATCGCATAAAGAAAAGAAGGAACACTAGAAATAGTGCGGTAAAAATATAAAAGCCAATACCTTTTTCAATCAAGAAAAAATCTTTATTAGACAAAATTTTGGAAGCAACCGGCATGGAAGTAAAGAACACGGCAATGCCCCCATACATTCCAAATTGCTGTAATACGAGCAGTTTATTTTTTTCCTTTGAATAATGAAGTATGGCTTCTTTATAGGAGTGTTTTCCAAGATCAAATTTGGAAATTTTTGAAAGTGATCGCAGAACTGCAATGGGTAGTAATAGCATAAATACAAGGGTAAACAACCCGCAAAGTATTAAATACCAGGTGTCTAATTTTCCAAAGTTGAATAGAATACCTATGGCCATTGTATAACACAGTACTGCGCCAATGGTTTCATAGGTATTTAATTTTTTAAATTTATTGGTATAACGCTGTTGTGTCATTTGCATAATTAACTCATTTGTAAGTTTCTTTTGATTTTCTAACTGATCACTCATTTCTGACCAGACTGCCTGTATTTCTTCTAAGTTCATAGCCTTTATTTTTTCGTGATTTGCGTTTTAATCTTCTGTTTAATTCGCGATATTCGAGTGCCTACGTTAGTAGCTGTTAAACCCGTAATTTCTGCTATTTCTTCATACTTTTTACCTTCAAGGAGTAGTAACATCAATCCTTTTTCCAATACATTAAGCGTTTTTATTTGAGCGTATAAAAGTTTTAATCGCGCTTCAAATTCAAAGTCGTAGTATTCCGTTTGCTGCAGCACAACTTGGTCTATCCCAATTTTATGAGGCTGCCTTTTTACTTTCTTCAAGGTATTGATAGCCGTATTCATACCAACCCTATACATCCATGTACTCACTTTAGCTTCACCACGGAAACTGTCAAAGGATTTCCAAAGTTGATACACAATATCCTGATAGAGATCTTTTTGATCATGCTCATTATGCGTATAAATGGTGGTAATCTTGAAGATTAGCCCTTCATGCGCCTTAATTAAGGCCGTAAAAGCAACGGTTTTTTCTGAATTTGTGGTTTTCATTATAGTATTAGTCAACTCCCTTATATAATAATCACAAAAAACCATTAAAAATGTAAATCAAGTGTAAATAACCCCTAGTTTTTGGCGACCTAAACAACATAATGAATAAGATGGCGTTCTAAAAACATCCCAAACTAATTGTATAATTATGTATTATTTATCCCCAGAAATAGCAGCTTTAGTTCAGAAAAAAAAGAAGTCTTCTTTAGTATACCCACAAAAATCTTGTGGAATTTTTCAGGACTATGGCGATGATACAGAACATGCTGCAATGGCATCTTCTGAGCTTAACAACTAGCAATGGCTAGTCTTTAGGGAATAAGGAACTATCCAACCCTGGTATTAAATTTAGCGCGTTTTTATAATACACTTTTTTTAATACTTCATCGGGTAATCCTAAACCGTACATAGCCCAAAAGGCATGATATTTTTTGTAATACGGAAAATATTCATCTTCGGTTTCTAATACTCTAAAATACGTTGGAGACTATTCCGACTACCAACTGTCTTTTCCAAATAGTATTCTATCCTGATATTTCACAAAGAAGGCATGCGCATTTTTTGGTTGTCTTCCTAGCTCCGCAATGATAGCACCAATGCCTACATACATATTTGGCATCTCATCTAAAAATTCTCCTAGTTTGCTCAGATTGTTAGCGTGCCAACCCATATGCGCATTAACAAATTTGGTCTTAGGGTGTTTTTTAAACATTGCATGCTGTTCTGCTATAATTTGCTCCCAAGGTGCGGGGTTAGTTGCTCCTCGCTTTCTCCCAGGACGTGTCTTAAGTTCTAACCAACGTTCGTTTTTACTATCGAACGGGTCCCAAAAGGATTTTGGATCCGCAGAATGAATTAAAACCGGGATCCCTAAAGCCGCACATTTAGCCCAAATAGGATCTAAACGAGGATCATTTACGGCAATTCTATTCCCGTTAATATCTTTGTTGCGTAAGCCTAAGCTTTTAAATATTTTTAATCCTTTTGCTCCATTTTTAACATCGGCTTCTAATTGAGCAGCGGCCTTTTCTGACCATCCAGGAGTACCTACCTGATCAAAATTTACATTTGCAAAAACTACAAATCTATTGGGGTAATGATCCTTTATATTTGTTATTGCACCTTGCAAGGCAGTACCGCTTCGGCCACTTAGATTTACCATGATGCCCATATTCATTTGATCCATATCTGCTATTAATCCAGAGAGGTCCTGAGTAGCCATTCTAGATTGATGACTATGGACATCTATAAAAGGAAATTTGGCTTTTGTTACTTCATTTTTAGGTAAAACTACCGTTGGGGTTGGATTGTATTCTTCAAAACCCATTTCTTGGGCATTACTGCTGTAAAAAGAACAACAGAATAAAATTGAAAATAGGAGTAACTTGTTCATTATAATATATTTATAGTGCTTTATTAAAATAATAAAATTAATTATTCGTAAGCTTTTCGTAATCCTCTAACGTATCAATATCTATGGTCTTAGCACCTCCCTCTATACGAATATAACGGTCTTTATGTTGTTGTATCAATTCCTTGGCGCCAAAATCTTTATGAAGGCCTGCTAATTGCGAAAAATAGGCGGAACCAAAAACAGCAGGAACCCCTACTCTATTTTTATAACCAGTGGTCACAATACTTGTATCTCCTTCAAAATTGTCAATCAAGCTATTTATAAAAGTAGTATCAATTAAGGGCTGGTCTGCCAATAATACTAAAACTCCACTAGCTTCTTCTTTATTTGCTTGAATATGCCTTACGCCATAGGCTAAAGAGCTCCCTAAACCACTTTTCCAGTCTGAATTCACTAGAATGTGGAGGTTCGTCTTTAGCGCTTCTTTAATACGGTTTGCATTAGCTCCTAAAACAATATAAATATTTTTAGCGTTAGTATTTTCTGCTTGTTGTATTGCATTTCCTAGCAAGGTAGTACCCTTCCAGGGTAATAGTTGTTTCATTTTTCCCATACGGGTAGATGCACCCGCTGCTAAAATAAGAATGGCAATAGCGTCTTTTGGTGATATCATGAGCTGGGATATAGACTACATTAGGTAGCTTTAATATATTTTGAAGGAGCCTCTTCAAAGCTTACTTTGCAGCCATCGCAGCAAAAATATACCTTTTCACCCTGGTGCATTACAATATGTTTGGGGTTCTTTTTAGAAACAGGAACATTGCATACTGGATTTATATAATAGTCTTCCGCAAACTTATCTGCTGCAGGCGTAGAAGTAGTTTCAGTGGCCTTAGCATTGCTGCAGCATGCAGCCTTAGCGCTCTTTTTATTTCTAAAATGTGCAATAACTTCGGCTAGGATACTAATGGCAACTTCACTCGCTAATTTAGCGTTAATGTCTAAACCAACAGGACTCCGCAACTGTTCAATACGTTCCTTTGAAATTCCTTGGCTACCTAGGTAGGTTTTAATATCTTCTGATTTTTTAGCACTAGCAACAAAGCCTACATAGGCTACAGAAGTTTGTAAAGCCTTCTTTACTGATAATTCATCATCTTCACCCTGTGTGGTAACAATGATATGTGTATTGGCAATACTTTGGATGGCGTCAAAATTTACTTCACCGGCTACTGAATGCGCCATAGGAAAGGTTTGCGTATCTGCATCGGTAGCCATGACGGAAACGCGAAAATGAGCGGCGGCTGCCATTTGTACCAGTTTACGGGCAATAT
>CAZWVO010000004.1:0-15630 GCA_964637535.1 uncultured Flavobacteriaceae bacterium | reverse complement strand
ATTGATAATAACTCCTTAACCTTTCCCTTTGTATGGAAAAGCGCTCGGTTCGGATATGACGGTCAGGGGGTTAAAATAGTTCGTTCCAAAGTGGATCTGGAACAACTTCCTAATGTAGAATGTATTGCGGAGGAACTTATTCCTTTCAAAAATGAACTTGCTGTTATTGTAGTTCGAAATGCCTCTGGAGCGGTAGTAACTTATCCGGTAGTAGAAATGGAATTTCATCCCGAAGCCAATCAGGTAGAATATGTTATTTGCCCTGCTCGAATACCGTCAGAAATTACTAAAAAAGCTACTGCTGTTGCCTTAAAAGTTTCTGAAAAGCTAGCACATGTAGGCATTTTAGCTGTGGAACTTTTTCTCAGTGAAAACGATGAGATTTTAGTAAATGAAGTAGCCCCACGCCCGCACAATAGTGGTCATTACAGTATAGAAGCGAGTTATACCAATCAATTTGAACAACATATTCGAGCTATTTTAGATCTTCCTTTGGGTAAGACCGCAAGTAAAGTCGCTGGAATTATGGTAAATTTGGTAGGTGCAGAGGGGCATACAGGTAAGGTAGTATATGAACATTTGGACACTATTTTGGAATTAGAAGGGGTTACTCCGCATATCTACGGAAAAAAAGAAACTAGGCCTTTTAGAAAAATGGGGCATGTTACCATTGTAAACCAAGATATTGCTAAGGCTAGGGAAATTGCCCAAAAAGTAAAAGAAACTATAAAAGTGATCAGTAAATAAATGCTCCAGTTTCTAACTCAATATAGGAAGCTGTAATTTAAAACTAAGATTTTATGAGTAAGGTAGCAGTAGTTATGGGTAGTACAAGTGATATGCCCGTAATGCAAGAAGCAATAGATGTCCTTAAAAGCTTTGATATTACAGTAGATATCGATATTGTATCTGCACATAGAACTCCAGAGAAGTTATTTGATTTCAGTAAAAATGCACACACAAATGGGTATAATGTGATTATTGCGGGCGCTGGCGGTGCAGCTCACCTACCAGGAATGGTAGCATCACTTTCTCCGCTGCCCGTTATTGGCGTGCCTGTAAAAAGCAGCAATTCCATTGACGGTTGGGATTCTGTATTATCCATATTGCAGATGCCTGGAGGTGTACCTGTAGCAACCGTTGCCCTTAACGGGGCTAAAAATGCGGGGATCCTAGCCGCGCAAATTATTGGCAGTCACGATGTTGATGTACTAGACAAAATTGTGAGGTATAAAGAAGCGCTAAAAGAAAAAGTAATCAAAGGCGCCAAACAAGTAAGAGATAGTAATTAACGCTTTGCTAGATCTATACGCCAAACCTTGGGTATAGTATCTTTAATTTTAACGTATTAATTAGATGAACCCTTTATTAACTCCCTTTAATACTGCTCCTTTTGAGCATTTAAAAAACGAGCATTTTAAACCTGCTTTTGAACAAACAATGGCTAATGCACGTAAAGAAATTGCAGCTATAGTAGCCAATCCGGAAGCCCCTACATTTAAAAATACTATTGAAGCTTTAGAATATTCAGGGCAGCAGCTAGATAGGGTTTCCAGTATTTTTTTCAATCTTAATTCAGCCGAAACCAATGAAGAAATTCAAAAAATAGCACAAGAAGTATCTCCGCTACTTTCCGAATTTAAGAATGATATCACACTAAACGAAACCCTTTTTAATCGTGTTAAGAGCGTCTATGAAGATAAAACGCTAAACCTAACAACGGAGCAACAAACGCTCTTGAATAAAAAATACAAAGCATTTAGCAGAAATGGAGCTAACCTTTCCAATACCAAAAAGAGTCAATTAAGAGAACTAGATACCGCATTAGCACAATTAAAGCTAAAATTTGGGGAAAATGTTTTGGCAGAAACCAATGCATATGAACTTCTATTAACTCAAGAAAAAGAGATTGCCGGCTTGCCAGATGGTGCAAAAGAAGCGGCCGCTCAACTAGCACAAACTAAAGGTAAAAAAGGCTGGCTTATTACTTTAGATTACCCGAGCTACATTCCCTTTATGAAATACGCCACGAATAGGGAATTGCGAAAAAAACTATCGCTAGCATTTGGAAGCAAAGGATTTAAGGGTAATGCACATGACAATCAACAGCACGTCTTAGAAATCGCAAAGTTACGTCATGAGCGTGCGCAACTTTTAGGGTATGCTACACATGCTCATTTTGTTTTGGAAGAACGCATGGCACAAACTCCAGAAAAAGTGGATGCTTTTTTACATGAATTATTGGAAAAAGCAAAACCTGCCGCAATACGTGAGTTTGAAGAGCTGGCGGCCTTTGCCAAAAAACGTGATGGAATTGAAACGCTTCAAAAATGGGATGGCGCGTATTATGCAGAAAAGTTAAAACAAGAGAAATTTCAACTTGACGATGAAAAACTAAAACCCTATTTTAAGTTAGAAAATGTGATTGCTGGCGTATTTAAAGTAGCACAGAAGCTTTTTGGATTGCAGTTTGAAGAGGTTTTTAACATCGAAAAATATCACCCAGAGGTTAAAACGTATAAAGTTTTGGACCGCAACAACGATCTGGTTTCCCTTTTTTATGCCGATTTTCACCCTAGACCAGGTAAAAGAGGAGGTGCATGGATGACCTCTTATAAATCGCAGTACGTAGAAAATGGCACCAACAGCAGACCACATATTTCTAATGTCTGTAATTTCACAAAACCTACTGCAAGCAAGCCTTCTTTACTAACATTTAATGAGGTAACAACGCTATTTCATGAATTTGGTCATGGGCTGCACGGCATGCTAGCGAATACGATATATCCTAGTTTATCTGGAACTTCTGTGTATTGGGATTTTGTAGAGCTTCCAAGTCAGGTTATGGAAAATTGGTGCTATGAAAAAGAGGCTTTGGAGCTCTTTGCCACGCATTATGAAACCGGAGCGTTAATTCCAATGGATCTCGTTCAAAAAATAAAAGAATCTGCTACTTTTCATGAAGGAATGGCAACCTTAAGACAATTAAGCTTTGCCTTTTTAGATATGGCATGGCATGGTAGCAATCCAACAACAGTTACTGATGTAAAAGCATTTGAGAAAAAAGCTTTTGAAGGAACAACGCTCTACCCAGATACAATAGAGACCTGCATGAGCACAGCCTTTTCTCATATTTTTCAAGGTGGTTATGCAGCGGGTTACTACAGTTACAAATGGGCAGAGGTATTAGATGCAGATGCCTTTGCTTATTTTAAAGAAAAAGGTATCTTTAATACTGAGGTAGCCGCTAAATTTCAAGAACATGTATTGTCTAAAGGAGGAACGGAACAACCTATGGATCTGTATGTACGCTTTAGAGGTAGCGAACCCAAGACTGAAGCCTTGTTAGCACGTGCAGGACTTGTCTCAAAAACGGGGTGATTTTTCTTATTAAAAGCAAAGCGTAATTTGCTAGCTAATAAAATGTTATAAATAGGTTAAGAAGTATCTATTTTACTATTTTGTGAAGTCTCTGTGATAGATTATATGGTAATTTGTCACCATCTAGAAGCAGGAAAACTTATAGAATTATAATATTTAACAGGTTAAAAAAAAGAGGGTAGATTAGTCTAAATTTACTGATTCATTAGCAAAAAATCCCCTATTTTTGAAACCAATAAAATGGAACAAGTGACGCATCAATTACAACCAGAAAAATGGGTAGACTTATATGCAGACTACTTATTTAACTATGCCGTAGCAAGAGTAAGCGGAGCGGAAATTGCCAAAGACCTCGTACAAGAAACTTTTTATGCAGGACTGAATTCTGCTAAAAACTACAAAGGGGATGCTGCTGAACGCACATGGCTTATTGCTATTTTAAAGCGTAAAGTAATAGACCATTACAGAAAAATAAATTCTAAAAAAGGCAAGGCCGAGGTAAGAATTAATTACAGCGCAGGTAGCGAATCTGAAGGGGATTGGCTAGAAGAACAAGTTGCAGATCCGTACAGTAAACTGGAAAACAATGCCATAGAAAATGAAGAATTAGGATCGGCAATACAAGAATGTTTATCTAAATTACCTCAAAAACAGTCGCTCGTTTTTACTATGAAAACCATTCAAGGAATCAGTACGGAAGATATTTGTAATGAACTTGGAATTAATCCGTCTAATCTATGGGTTATGATTCACAGGGCTAGAACGGCTTTGATGGGTTGTATGAACCAAAGTTGGTTTTAAAAAAAGTTATATATTATGATTTCCTGTGAAAAAGCATCCTTAATTTGTAATAAAGCGCAATACAAAGAAGCTACATTTCTTGAAAAATTAAAGCTTAGGTTTCATTTGTTCATGTGTAAAACATGTTCCAAGTTTACCGCTAAAAACACCCAGCTTACCACATTGTGTGAAAACGCTAATCTTAAAAGTTTGTCGCAGAATGAAAAAGCAGAGATGAAAAAATTCTTAGAAAAGAAGTCTTAATACCAATATTCCATTAGCGCTATACCAACTGCCCAAAAAATAGGTACGCTCTCTACCCAAAAAGAAGCAAAATATTTCTTTTGTTTTCTTTTGTTTTCCATAAGAATTATTCCCAATGTGAGAAATAGTAATCCTTTGGCAATTACTTCTATATAGGTAATATGATCTTTTAAAAAGGTCATAAAGAAAAAAAGCAACGTAAGTACGCCTCCCCAAAAGTTAGTAAACACAACACCAAAGCGTTGTGGTATGGTTTTTAATGCTAGATCGTCATAAGCAAGATCTCTTACTTCAAACGGAATCAACAATACCAATACCATTATAAAACGTTGGATAGTTTCCATATGCACATCCCATGTTAGCCCAATATTACCCTCTAGGGCAGGCACACTAACGGTTACTCCAGCCCAAACCCCCGCAACAATAAAAATCTTAAAAACACCCAAGCTCCTTAAATTTCTTGCTCCTGGCAACACAGGTATGGCGTACAAGCCAGAACAGACTGCCAATAAAAGTAGCGTCCCTAAAGTACGTTGCTCTAAAAAATATGCGTGATACAGTGCAATTCCTAAAGCAATGATACTTAACACCTGAATATTCTTATGATACTGGGTAGCTACAATAAGATATTTCTTTGCTTCAACCCCGTACTTTATAAAATTATAACAGGGAATAGTGGCAAAAAAAACAAAGTAAGAAAGGTGTGATACCGGTTCAGAAATGTTTAAGAAATATAGCGAGACCCAAAACATAGAAAACGCCGATAAAGCAACGTGAATACTAGCATCAATGTAAAAATCAAAAATGCGCTTCAATAGCTTCATTAAACAAAAGTAACCAAACTGTTCATAACCCCTGTTATTCGTTAAAAACTTTAGACGAAGTGGTTCAAAATTCAGTTGTTATCAAAGAATTTATCGCTAATTTTACCGCCAAATTATTGCTTTTAATAGACATTTTATGAGAACAGATGTGTTTGCCTTACGCCATATTGGAATTAGGGAAAAAGAACTTCAGCATATGCTTCAAGAGGTTAACGCGCCTTCTTTAGAAGCCTTGATTAAAGAAACCATTCCTGAAGATATTCGTTTAAAGAATAAGTTAGATTTACCAGAAGCTTTAAGTGAACACAAGTTCCTATCGCATTTGAAGTCATTAGCAGGAAAAAACAAGGTATACAAGTCTTATATTGGACTGGGGTATCATGAGAGTTTAACCCCTGCCGTAATTCAGCGTAATATTCTAGAAAACCCAGGATGGTATACAGCGTATACTCCTTACCAAGCAGAAATTGCTCAAGGAAGATTAGAAGCCTTGCTTAATTTCCAAACCATGGTTTGTGACCTTACTGGAATGGAAATTGCAAACGCTTCACTCTTAGACGAAAGTACGGCAGCAGCGGAAGCCATGACCATGCTCTTCGATTTACGTAGTAGAGCACAGAAGAAAAACGAAGTAGTGCGCTTTTTTGTATCAGAAGAAATTTTACCGCAAACCCTCTCCCTCTTGCAAACAAGGGCTACTCCTTTAGGTATTGTTTTGGTTATTGGCGATCATGAAACTTTTGAATTTAGTGATGATTTTTATGGCGCCATATTACAGTATCCCGGTAAACATGGTCAAGTATATGATTACGCCTCATTTATTAGTAAGGCAAATGATAAAGATATTAAAGTAGCGGTAGCTGCAGATATTCTAAGCCTTGTGCTACTTACTCCACCTGGAGAATTAGGAGCCGATGTAGTGGTTGGAACCACCCAACGTTTTGGTATTCCATTAGGGTATGGAGGGCCCCATGCTGCTTTTTTTGCTACTAAAGCAGCCTATAAAAGGAATGTTCCTGGAAGAATTATCGGGCTTACCAAAGATACTGATGGTAAGCGTGCTCTGCGCATGGCATTGCAAACTAGAGAGCAGCATATTAAACGAGATAAAGCAACTTCTAATATCTGTACGGCGCAGGTGCTATTAGCCGTAATGGCAGGCATGTATGCCGTTTATCATGGACCAGCTGGCTTAAGCCATATTGCGCAGCAGGTACACACCAAAACTAAGATGCTAGCCAAGGCACTTGGTGCTTTTGGAGTGCAACAGTTAAACACTGTGTTTTTTGACACCTTGAAACTAAAAGTATCTGAAGCATCTGCGATAAAAGAAATTGCAGAAAAAAAGGGGATTAACTTCAATTATATTGATGACGAAACCATTAGTATTTCGGTTCATGAAGCCATGGATGAGGAAGATGTTAAACCTATCCTTGATTGCTTTGCACAATTAAATGGGACTAATAAGAACTTGTCGCAAGCAACAGCCATTGCTGATATCATACCGAGTTCACTAAAAAGAACCTCTTCTTTTTTAGACAATGAAGTCTTTAATAGCTATCATTCTGAAACAGCCTTAATGCGGTATATCAAAAAGCTAGAACGCAAGGATTTGGCTTTAAATCATTCTATGATTTCTTTGGGGTCATGTACGATGAAACTTAACGCTGCTAGCGAAATGCTTCCTTTAAGTTGGTCAGAATGGGGTAATATTCATCCTTTTGTACCGCTAGATCAAGCGCAAGGATATCAAATAATGCTCCAAGAGCTAGAGAAACAATTAAATGTGATCACTGGTTTTGCTGGCACTTCGTTACAACCCAATTCTGGAGCGCAAGGAGAATATGCAGGCTTAATGACTATTAGGGCGTATCATGAATCCAGAGGAGAAGGACATAGAAATATTTGTATTATCCCTGCTTCTGCTCATGGTACCAATCCCGCTTCTGCTGTTATGGCAGGAATGAAAGTAGTGGTAACCAAAACAGATGAAAAAGGAAATATAGATGTTGCAGATTTAGAGGAAAAAGCACTTCAACATACAGACAAGCTTGCAGCTCTTATGGTTACCTATCCCTCTACACATGGGGTTTTTGAATCTTCCATAAAGCACATTACGCAATTGATTCACGATCATGGTGGGCAAGTCTATATGGATGGCGCTAATATGAATGCGCAGGTAGGACTTACCAATCCAGCCACCATTGGAGCAGACGTTTGCCATTTAAACCTACACAAAACCTTTGCTATTCCGCATGGTGGTGGGGGGCCAGGTGTTGGCCCTATTTGTGTTGCGCCTCAGCTAGTACCGTTTCTGCCCGGAAATCCGGTAGTACCCACTGGAGGAGCCACTCCTATAACAGCAATTTCTGCCGCTCCATGGGGTAGCGCTTTGGCTTGTTTAATTTCATACGGTTATATTAAAATGCTGGGCGAAGAGGGCTTAACCCAAGCTACGCGTATTGCTATTCTGAATGCCAACTATATTAAGCACCGTTTAAGTGGTAAGTTTGAGGTACTGTATACTGGAGAAAAAGGAAGAGCAGCGCATGAAATGATTATCGATTGTAGGCCATTTAAAGTGAATGGTATTGAAGTAACCGATATCGCAAAACGACTTATGGATTATGGTTTTCATGCGCCTACGGTTTCCTTTCCCGTGGCTGGAACCGTAATGATAGAACCCACAGAAAGTGAAAGTCTAGCGGAATTAGATCGTTTTTGCGATGCTATGATCGCGATACGAGGTGAAATTGATTTGGCCACAAAAGAAGATCAAAACAATATGCTTAAAAATGCACCGCACACCTTGGCTATGGTAACCAACGATCAATGGGATTACCCTTATAGCAGGCAAGAAGCAGCGTTTCCCCTACCCTATGTGTCAGAAAATAAATTTTGGCCTAGTGTAAGGAGAGTAGATGATGCGTATGGAGACCGTAATTTAATATGTACATGTGCTCCAATTGAAGCTTATGCCGAAGTCTAAAAAAACAACCGTAAGCCCTTGTTTACAGGCTCTTTAAGGTCTAAGCTGGGTTTTTCTATTAGCGCTTCATTGGTGCATAGTCTCATTGAACATCGTATAATTATTATGCATGCATAATAATTAAAAAGCATTTTAATATCTTTAGCATCGCTAACCAACGCTCATTCACTGTTATGAAAATAGCCATTACCGGCACAGGGTCTTGCCTGGGATCCCTCCCCGTTACCAATCAGGAGTTTACTAAAGCCCTGTTTTTAGATCAACACGGAGCACCCTTTGAACATCCTAATGAGCTTATCATAGAAAAATTCCAAGCAATTACGGGAATAGCAGAGCGGCGTTATGCAGAAGACCATTTAAATACCTCAGACTTAGGCGCTATGGCTGCTGAAAATGCACTTGAAAACGCCAAGATAGACAGAGAAAGTTTAGACTATATCATTTTTGCGCATAATTTTGGTGATGTTGCTCACGGCCAAGCGCAAAGTGACACCTTACCCAGTTTGGCCACACGAGTTAAGCACTTGTTGAAAATTAAGAATCCCAATTGCGTAGCCTATGATCTGTTGTTTGGTTGTCCAGGATGGATAGAAGGGGTAGTACAAGCCAAAGCGTTTATAAGCAGTGGTATTGCCAAAAAATGTCTCGTTATTGGAGGCGAAACACTCTCTCGAGTAGTAGATAAAAACGACAGAGATTCTATGATCTATTCCGATGGTGCTGGCGCTTGCGTAATTGAGCAAACTGAGACTCAAGGTGAAATTTTATGTCACGCCTCTGCAACCTATGCCAATGGTGAAGCCTATTATCTTTTTTACGGCAATTCATATGATAAGACCCAAGAGGATACCACCAAGTATATTAAAATGTTTGGTCGCAAGATATATGAGTTTGCAGTTACTCACGTTCCGCAGGCTATGAAAGATTGCTTAGATAAAAGTGGGGTATCTATTAGCGAAGTACAAAAAATATTTATCCATCAAGCCAATGAAAAGATGGACGAAGCTATTGTAAAACGTTTTTACAAACTCTTTAATCAAGACGTTCCGGAAGGGGTTACTCCTATGAATATTAGCACCGTTGGAAACAATTCTGTTGCAACGGTTCCTGTGCTATACGATATGGTACGAAGAGGAGCACTTCAAAAGCATCAGCTTCACAAGGGCGATGTTATTATATTTGCAAGTGTAGGTGCTGGTATGATTATCAACACTATTACTTTCAGATATTATTTTCCTTAGGGATTCATCTAATGTACGAAAACAATTTTCCCAATAAGCGCTATGCGCATACCATAGCATTTCTTAAAAAACATATCACAACAGACTTATCTATTCTAGACCTTGGTATAATCAATCCTTTTACTGAGATAATGAATACGCAAGGCTATACCGTAGAAAACACGAAAGGAGAGGATTTAGATACTGATTTTTCTGCAGTAATCAACTCCAATGCAGATGTAGTGACCGCTTTTGAAATTTTTGAGCACCTTATAGCTCCCTTTAATGTGCTAAAAGAAATTAAAGCTACCAAATTAGTGGCCAGTATCCCACTTAGGTTATGGTTTGCAACGGCTTACCGCAGTAAAACTGACCCTTGGGATAGGCACTTTCATGAATTTGAAGACTGGCAGTTTGATTGGTTGTTAGAGAAGGCTGGCTGGGAAATAAAAGACAGTGCTAAATGGACAAATCCGGTTAAGAAAATTGGCTTTAGACCGTTACTTCGGAGTTTTACTCCTAGATATTATATTGTATATGCTGAGCGCAAGACGGAATAGTGAATTATGAAGTTGCTCATTATCATTCCGGCGCATAACGAAGAAAAGCAGCTAGCCGCTTGTTTAGATTCCTTTGTGCAACAGCATGTTACCCCAGATGCGTTATTACTAGTCAATGACAATTCTACAGATAAGACTTTGGAAATTGCTGAAACCTATTCCCAAAAACACGCTTGGATTAAAGTAATTAGCAACACTTCTTCAGAAGCCCATATCCCTGGAAAAAAAGTAGTAGACACCTTCAACTATGGGGTAGCACAAAACAAAGAGCCTTATGACCTTATTGGGAAGTTTGACGCAGATATTATACTTCCTCCAAACTATTTTGAGGAAGTCGTAAAAGCATTTATACAAAACCCAAAGCTGGGTATGTGTTCTGGACTTTTATATATTAAAAAAGAGGACGCATGGGTCTACGAACCCATTGCCAATACAACTCATATAAGAGGGCCTATTAAACTTTATAGCAAATCTTGTTATACCGCCATAGGAGGTTTAAGAGCTTCGATAGGTTGGGATACCGTAGATGAACTTCTAGCGCAATATCATGGATTTAAAACGTTAACCCTAACCAAGCTACATGCTAAGCATCTAAGACCTACAGGAACTGCTTACCATAAAAAAGCAATTTTAATGCAAGGTGAAGCGCTTTATAAAATGCGATACGGCTTTGTGTTAACCTGTATTGCATCAGCAAAAATGGCTGCGAAAAGTAAAAAACCAAAGGCTTTTTTCCATAATCTTAAAGGGTACTTTAAAGCCAAAAAACAGCAACTTCCTTTTATGGTAAATACCCAGGAAGGAGCCTTTATACGCAAGTTGCGATGGAAAGCAATAAAAGCAAAGTTATTTTAATACGGCACCTATAACGTCTCCTGTGGTACCGTTAGGAAAAGCAATACCCAATAAGCTAGCGATGGTAGGTGCTATATCGGGGATTTCTGTTCGCTCTCTAGTACTTCCTTTCTTGACCCCATTACCATAAAATAATAACGGCACATGTGTATCATAAATTTGCGGAGAACCGTGAGTAGATCCTGTTTTAGCATAGCTTGCATACCCTGGAGAAAGCACTACCAAAACATCTCCCGAACGTTTTTGATGATAACCGTTTTGAAGAACATAAGGAATGCCTTTTGTGTAATGATTATTCAACATTTGATGTCCTGTATACACTTGATGTATGTTTTCATAAGTGCGAAGTTCGTTGGCAATAAGCTCTTGCGCTTTAGCTAGTTCCATATCTAAGTTTCTGATAATTTTGTGGTCTAGGAAAAACTGAAAATTGGAAAAATTCTTCACTACATCTGTAGTCCCAAACGTATACTGTAAGAACAGCTTAAACTTTTCTTGAATTTGTTCACCCCCCATGTAACCTGCCGGAATTTTAAGATTATTTAAATACGCCGGCACATGTATAGCACCATGATCTGCAGTTAAGAAAAGTGTATATGCATCCTTACCTACTTTAGCATCTAACGCATTGAGCAGGCGTTCTAAATCTTGATCTAATCTAATATAGGTGTCTTGTACTTCCTTCGAATTTACACCATATCGATGTCCCACATAATCTGTACTGGAAAAGCTAATTGCTAAAAAGTCGGTGTTTCTATCAGCTCCAAGTTGCTCCCCATCTATAGCAGCCAATGCAAAATCTGTAGTAATGCTATTTCCATAAGGGGTACCACTTAAAATACCATACCCTCCATTCGTATCCCATAAATCTACAAGTTGATGTGGAAAGGTAGGTGAAGCTTCTCCTTTTAACCTACCTTCATACGGATTGTTATCTACATCACTCTCCCTATATGCACTTATCTCCTTAAAGGTTGTCCAAGGCTTTTTATATTTTTCTACTGCGTTAGAGCCATTAAAATCCATCACCCATTTGGGCAAGTTATCCATATAAAATGAGCTCGTAATCCAATTCCCTTCATTTGCACCATGAAACCAATATGCCGCATTAGCAGTATGCCCTCCAGGAAGTACAGCTCCTCTATCTTTTATAGCAATGGCGATAACTTTTCCTTGCATTTGCGTATGCAAACGCAATTGATCCGTTACCGTAGTAACTTGCATCCGATGTGGAGACATTTCACCTACATCGCCAATAGCCCCCACAGATTGATATGTACTATCAGCAGCGCAATATACCTCCGCATCTGAAACTTTATCGTACCAATCATTTCCAATTATTCCATGCGTAGCCGGTGCACTTCCGGTGTATACCGAAGCATGTCCAGGACCTGTACTGGTGGGTGCGTAATTAAAGTGATTGTTTTTGCAATTAAATCCTTGGTTTACCAGTCGCTTAAAACCCCCTTCTCCATAATGATCCCAAAAACGAGTTAAGTAATCGTAGCGCATTTGATCCACTACAAGCCCCACAACAAGCTTAGGATTAGCTTCCATTGGACTTACTGAATTAGCCTTAGCTTTTTCTTTTGATCGCTTTTGCGCCGTTATTTCTGAAGGTTGTAAAACGAAAAAAAAAGCAAGGGCCAGTAGAGAAGTGAATTTTGTAAACATCTTTAAAAAATTAGTCACACAAATGTAAATAAATAACGGGGTAAAACGTTATTTGAAGCTTAAATGATCGTTAATATTGTTATTTTTACCAAGAGAAACCTATTTTTAGCACATGAGCTATTTTACATCTATTGGGAGTTATTTTATTATGATTCGAGAGGTTTTTAAGAAACCCACCAAGTGGCCCGTAATGAAGTCACTAATCTTTAAGGAGATAGATGAACTCATTTTTGGTTCTATGGGAATCATTATTTTTATTTCCTTCTTTATTGGAGGGGTAGTTACCATACAAACTGCATTAAATTTAACTAATCCACTAATTCCAAGAAGCCTTATTGGGTTTGCAGCAAGGCAATCCGTCATTTTAGAGTTTGCCCCTACCTTTTCCTCTATTATTATGGCAGGAAAAGTAGGTTCTTACATTACCTCTAGTATTGGTACCATGCGGGTTACGGAACAGATAGATGCCTTAGAAGTAATGGGGGTAAATTCGCTCAACTATTTAGTTTTTCCTAAAATTATAGCGTTATTATTTTATCCATTTGCAATTGCAGTAGCCATGAATGTAGGCATGCTGGGCGGATGGATTGCTGGTGTTTTTGGCGGATTTCTTTCTAGTGCCGACTTTGTAGAAGGCTTGCAGCTAGATTTTATTCCGTTCCATGTCACCTATTCTTTTATTAAAACCTTAGTGTTTGCCTTTATCATTGCCACCATACCTTCTTTCCATGGGTATTATATGAAAGGTGGAGCGCTAGAAGTGGGTAAGGCCAGTACTACTTCTTTTGTATGGACTAGCGTGGTAATCATTATACTGAACTATATTTTAACACAATTATTGCTGGGCTAATGATAGAAGTAAATAACATACAAAAGTCGTTTGGAGATGCACATATTTTAAAGGGAATTTCAACCCTATTTGATAAGGGAAAAACCAATTTGATTATTGGACAAAGTGGTTCTGGAAAAACAGTATTTCTAAAATGCCTGCTCGGATTGTTTACCCCTGAACAAGGGAATATTAGCTATGATGGGAAAATCTATGATGAGCTTACTGCAGATGAACAGCGCGATTTACGTCAAGACATGGGTATGGTTTTTCAGGGAAGTGCTTTATTTGATTCCATGACTGTTGAGGGCAATGTTATGTTTCCTCTAGAAATGTTTACCAAACAATCGAAGTCTGAAATGCAAGACCGGGTAAACCAGGTATTAGAACGCGTAAATCTTATTGATGCACATCATAAATACCCTTCGGAAATTTCTGGAGGAATGCAAAAAAGAGTTGCCATTGCAAGAGCCATTGTAATGAATCCGCAGTATCTGTTTTGCGATGAACCCAATTCTGGACTAGATCCCAAGACCGCGATTATTATTGACAATTTGATTCAGGAAATTACACGAGAATTTAACATCACTACCGTAATTAATACGCACGATATGAATTCTGTAATGGAAATAGGAGAAAAGATTGTCTTCCTGAAAAACGGTCTTAAAGAATGGGAAGGCACCAACAAGGAAATCTTTAAAACAGACAACGAAGCCGTAACTAATTTTGTGTACTCTTCTGAGCTTTTTAAAAAGGTAAGACAAATGTACATTGAAGAACGCAATTAGTACAGCGCCCTTATTTCAACTGTATTTTATTGTTCTTTAAACGAAGTTTTAACCATTCGTTTAGTTTTTTCTTATCCTCAATAATCTGCTGTGATCTTGTTCCCTCTTTCCAACCTACTTCAAAAACTGGTATGGTATCCGTTTTACTAAAATTTGTAGTAATCTTATACGAATAGCCTAAGGTGGTAAGGTTGGTGTAATTGGCTTTTGCCTCAGCGCTTATATCCTTAAAGGGAATCTGACTTGCTTTTAGCTTACTAAGATTGGCCAATTCTACTTCTAACAATCTAATTTTTTCATCCTTATTGAGTAGCTCCGCTTTTTTAGTCTCATACAATTCATTTACATACCTTAATTGGTTGGCCGCATCATTTTTGGAACCCTGAATAACCTTTAATTCTACATTTTGAAGATGTTCAAATTTATTTTTCTGACCTATCCAGGTATCAATCACATTTTGAGGCACCGTCTCATTACCCATAAACACCAATTCCATTAAAGGTGATTCTCCATCATTATATTCCAAATCTGTAAAATCTTCTAAAAACCTTCCCTCTCCAGAAAATTTGTACGGAATAACGTTTTCTTCAATAAATCTATTGGCGTCTCGTTTAAAAAGAAACTCCTTAAAAACAGTATAAAAAATGTATCCAGAGGGTATCATTACAGCCAGTGCTACCAAAGAAACTGCTCTTGCTATTAACCTTCTTCTTTTAGAATTGGCATAGCGTACCATAGGAAAACGCAAAAGTTTTAGTACCAAAAAGGTGGCTAAGGCTATAAAAATGGTATTGATACCAAATAGCAACATGGCCCCTCCAGCATATTCCCAATTCCGAATGGCCAATCCATAACCCACTGTACATAGCGGAGGCATTAAGGCCGTGGCAATAGCTACACCAAAAATAACGCTAGCTACTGTACCTTTTTTAGCTCGGGCAATGACCAAGGCCAAGCCGCCAAAAAAGGCAATAAGTACATCTCTAATATCTGGTTTTACGCGTGCCAACAATTCAGAAGAATCCGATTTAAGCGGAAATATCCAGAAAAAAAGATATGCTGTAAGCACACTGAGTATTACCATTACCGCCAAATTTTTTAGGGATCTACGTAGCGTATCAATATCATTAATGGCCAAAGACATTCCCATACCCAAAATAGGTCCCATAAGAGGAGAAATTAACATGGCTCCAATAACTACCGCTGTAGAATTTGCATTAAGCCCTATGGAAGCTATAAAAATAGAACATATTAAAATCCAGGAGGTATGCCCTTTAAAGGGTATATCTTCTATAATAGCCTGTTTTGTAGCCTCTTGATCTGTGTTTTGACGAATATCTAAAAGATCTGAAAGAAATTTTCTAGAACTTCCTAAAAGTCCTTTAAAGTCTTTTTTTACTTCTTCTCCACTTTCTGGGGTATCACCAGGATTAGGAGTTCCTTGATTTTCTAATGTATCCATATGC
>CAZWVO010000003.1:0-15639 GCA_964637535.1 uncultured Flavobacteriaceae bacterium | reverse complement strand
TGGGCGGTGTACTACTACTCTTTATCAGTTTATTGGTATTTCCAGAAAAGGAAACGGTAAAAGTTATACAGCCAAGAGCCAACACCCAGTATTGGAACATGCAAGAAGGGTTTAAGATTGCCTATACCCACTTGCCAACTGCAGATAGCCTTCAAAAACCGCCAGTGGTTTTTTTGCATGGTGGCCCAGGGGGCTATGTACACTCTAGTATTATAAATACCTTAGAACAGCTTACCGCTACCGGTCACTCCGTGTATTTGTATGACCAAAGAGGTTCTGGTTTATCGGACAGAATGGAAAAATACTCGGACATCAATTTTGAAAAACACCTTCTCGATTTAGATGAGATTATAAGTCAACATATAAGGGCAACACAGGTCATACTAATTGGCCAATCTTTTGGCAGTACTATTATAGCCCATTATTCTGCACGTCACCCAGAAAAAGTAGCCAAAATAGTATTTAGTTCTCCGGCAACCTTTAAACCCTATAAACAAATAGCGGGTCGGTATGTGGCTGTAGATTCCTTATACCCCGCGCCTGATTCCTTGCAGTTTAAAACACCCTATAATTTTAATAAAGATGTAGATAATATGGCCCTAAAACCGAAGGCTATGGTGGCTAGTATGGGGGCTTTACTATTGGATACCAAACTCATATCGGACCAGCAGATGGATAGAATGCTCAATACCTTAGCCTCGCAATTTACCAAAGGCATGGTATGCGATCCCAAAAATGTACTTCCAGAAGAGGGTGGGGGTGGTCTATATGCATATATCGCTACCAATAGTGATGACTACCCAGAAATTAGACCTCAGGTAAAAACAGTACAAGCCCCAATATTGGTGTTGCAGGGGCAATGTGAGTACCATTCCTATGGGTCGGCCTATGAGTATGTAGCACTCTATCCCAATAGCAGTTATGCCTTTATTGAAGATGCGGGACATGAAATTTGGTGGGAACAAGAAGCACGCTATCTGGAAGAAATCATCGCCTTTCTAGAAAAATAACGGTCACATCCAATGGTGTAGAGTACCTCTTCTTGTGTTTAGCTGCAGCTATCTGTGTATCTTTATAAGGTAGTATTGGTTTTTTGTATTGCCTGCGCGTTGTAAAACAAATGCGGTGTACTACCGTTAAAGAGAAATGAAGAAAACAATTCACTATAGTAAAAGTATACTCTTCTTATGCTTTGCCATATTTGGTAATTCCCTCTATCAACTAATAAGTTATATGGGCGCTACAGAGCTGGGCTATGCAGAAATGCTTGAAACCAATGTAACCCAAATAGCCAGTCTACCGTATTTTTTAATTTTACTCCTTATTTTCCCCTTTCGTTTTTTATTGTATGCCCTACTTTTTCAGCTGCGAGGAAAAATAAAACCCTTTGAAGATATCCCCCTGTTTTATACGCTTTTTGTAAAAAGTCACCTGTACCAGTGGCTTGGTTTTCTAACCCTAGGGATATGGCTTATGGAATTGGAAGGCAATATTATTGGCTTCATTGTTGCTCCACTTAGCGTATTGCTAGGTGCTTTAGTGGCCATTATAAGCTTTGTTAGAATTGTTATGATTCCGGGTAAATGGCAAAAGATAAAGGCTGCCCAACAAGATACTGTGGGTAAAGTAGCCTAGGGTGTCAATAGTAGTGTAATGGAAATACTAATTACCAAAGGGAAAAACCGAAATACACTGTTGTGTAAAAGAGCAGATGGTACGCTAACCCGTGCCAATTTGGGTCCCAATATTCCCTATCATGATATGGCGCACTATGTGGTAGAAAAAGAATTTGATTTAACCAAAGGCTTTTATGGTAGCCTTAAGTTAGGACAAAGTATAGCCGACTTATCGGATAAAGAAATTATTAAAAACTTGGATGGGGAGGCTTGGCTAGCCGAAATATTGGCAAGAAACTTACAAGCCATGGGTGCTGGTGCAATAAAAGAAGGTCAGTTTATTGCCGTAATAGAAGCGGAAGCTGCAGGGAATAAAGAAATTAAAGTACCCCAAATGAGCCCAAGGCAGATTGCAAAAATTAAAATGGTCTATACGCAATACTGTATCCGTTGGCAGGCGCTACACGAAAACGAAGCCCTAAAACTTCTTTTTTAAATAGGCATTAGGGTACAGTTTGTAATCTTCTAGCAGCTAAACTAACCCAGAAATAAGCAACTCTTTTAGAGGAAGCACTTCTTCATTAAAACTATTCTCCTAAGGATATGTATATTTGTGACCTTGCTGTCTAGTGGGTACTAGATACAGCCCTAAATTATGGCAATAGCGCCTTTTAAAATTTTTAAAAAAATCATTACCTATGAATCGCTTGCTTTCTATTGTATTAGTATTTATTTCTTTAATCTCTTGTAACGACATCGATGTAGTAGCACCCCAAATGCTGGTGAATACCCCCGCAGAATTAAACCAAGCCATAAAAGATGCCAAGCCAGGCGACGAAATTGTAATGGCCAATGGTACTTGGGATAATGTAGAAATTAAATTCTTGGCCCAAGGAACAGAAGAAAAACCCATTACCCTAAAGGCAGAAACCCCAGGAGAAGTAATTATACAAGGAACCTCTAACCTAAGATTGGGTGGTGATTACCTTGTGGTACACGGCTTGTATTTTACCAATGGCTACTCGCCCACCAGTGCGGTAATTCAGTTTGCCATAAATAATGATACCCTTGCTAATCACAGTACCGTAACCAATTGTGTAATTAAAGATTTTAACAAACCCCAGCGCAATCAAACAGATCTTTGGGTATTGTTGAAAGGACGTCATAATCAATTAGATCACGCGTATTTGGCCGGTAAATCCAATAGAGGGCCAACAGTTAGGGTAGATTTAGAAGGCAATCAGAGTATTAACAATTACCATAAGATTACCAATAACCATTTTGGCCCTAGACCCCCTAAAGGAGGCCCAAGTGCAGAAACCATACAAATAGGAAATAGCTTTACCTCCATGTCGCCCAGCTATACATTAGTAGCCAATAATTTCTTTGAAAGGTGCAATGGAGAGGTAGAAATTATCTCTAGTAAAACCAACTTTAACGAGTTTAGAAATAATGTGTTTTACAAGAGTGAAGGTTCTTTAGTAACTAGACATGGAAACTACTGTACGGTAGACGGAAACTATTTTATTGGAGATGGTGTTTCTGAGCAAATTGGCGGTATTCGAATTATAGGTACCGGACATTGGATTACAAATAACTATTTCTACAACCTAAAAGGTAAAATCTTTAGAAGTCCGCTAGCCGTAATGAACGGTATTCCAAAATCTCCTCAAAACAGATATACTCAGGTAACGGATGTAGTAGTAGCCCATAATTCATGGATTAACTGTGTTTCTCCCCTACAATTTGGGGTAGGCACCAATATTGCAGAAAAAGACGTATTACCGGCATCGGAAATTAGATCGGCTAGACCCTTACGAACTATAGTAGCCAATAACCTTATTTACAATACGGCCCAAGATACCTTGCCCGTAGTTGCGCATGACCTATTAGACGGGGTTAGTTTTAAGAGTAACCTCATTAACAATCAAGGCGGGGCCTTCAATGCTATTGAGGGCTTAACTCCTGCTGGTTTTGAGTTACAAGAATTGGAAGAAAACGTATGGATGCCCAAAAGTAGTTTTGAAGATGTAAGCTTGTATAACGGCTTTGATTTTGATACCATTACGGCAGATATCTTTGGTAGCGCACGAACTGAGGAGCAAAATGAACTTGGTGCGGTAAATGGACAACCCGGTAGTACTCCAGAAATTACGGATCAGAGCAAATATGGACCAGCTTGGTATACTGCTAATCCAGAGCAAGAAGCAGCAACTACGCATGCGGTTGCTTCTGCAGAAGAATTGGTACAAGCTATAACAGCAGCCAAAGAAGGTGATATCATTTCGCTAACGGCAGCAAGCTACGAGATAGGTGCTTCTTTAAAGATTAACAAAACACTTACCATACAAGCGGCGGATGCCAATGCAAAACCAACGATTACCTATAGCGGAGCTGCAATGACGCCTGTCTTTGAAATGAATCCTAAGGGATTATTAACGCTTAAGGATATAAAGTTGCAGGGAACCCAAACCCAATATGCCTTTGCAAGTTTAAAAGAGAACATGTCTAGCTTGTACAATTTGTTTTTGACAAACTGTGAGATCAGCAATTTTGATTATGTGCTAAAAGCGTATAAGTATTCTTTTGCAGAGTATTTAGATTTTAAAAACAGTCGTTTTACAAACTGCAATAACGGTCTAGAATTGATACAGGAAACAGATGATAAGGGCGATTATAATGCAGAGAATATTACAATTACTAATTGTCATTTTGAAGGAGTAGCCCAAAATGTGATTAACTACTACAGAGGAGGCTATGACGAGTCTACCGTAGGTGGTAATTTGCTGGTACGTAACAGTACCTTTACCAACTGTGGTGCTAAAGATAAGAGTGGGGTTTTACTAAATACCTATGGTATAATTAATGTATCCCTTGTGGATAATACTTTCCAAAATAACCGCGTAAAATTGGTAGCTCAACTTTGGGGAGCTAAAAACAATTCGCATGCCAATAATACGCTAACCAACTCGGGTAAAATTGTAGTAGAAGAAAACCTTAAATTAAAATTGGTCTACTAAGAAAAGAGCATGATTAAAAAAACACTTTTTGCCCTATGTTGGGTACTCATACCCCCGCTTTTTGGGCAGCAAATTCCAGATGATCGGGTATTGGCTGTAGATGCCTTAGGGGCGTTACTTAAACCAGAGGTGCAAACGCAACTAACACAAGATGGGCAGTTATCTAATGCCCAGCTTGCCACCTATTTTAGAACCGCGTTTTCGGAACGTTTTTTTTATACCCACAGTTCGTTTGCCAATAGGCTAAAGCATTACAATAGCTTATATAGCAATCAAGAAAAGCATAGGAGCAGAGGCTTAGATCATCTCGGGAAATACACGGCCACCACCCAGTGGGTCTTGCCTTTTAACTATCAGAACGGAGAAGCTGTAAATGCATATGCCTTACGGCATCTGGCCAGGCAGCATAAGATGGTAGACATTGCCTTTATGTATTTTAATGAGGATAAAGATCCGAAGTACATTCAATATTTTGAAAATCAGATGCGCTCGCTAAATACCGCCTTGGTCAGTGGCAGCTATGAAAAAATTGAAGATGGTAATGGGGTTTATGAGGTTTTTAGAGCAGGGTATAGGGTATTGAATTGGTTGTGGATTCACAATATGTTTTTGAATGAGGCCGAATATGGAGATACCGATCAACTAACCACTATTGCTACGCTGCTACAGCACGGGCAGCATTTGTACGAAAGGAATAGTGAATTTAAATCGGGTAACCATCAAACCAGAGGCATGTCGGCCTTAGCCATGCTTGCTATTTTGCTGCGCGATTTTGAAGGAACAGACCTGTGGTATCAGCGTGCAATGCAACGCTTAGGAGAACACCTAGAACAGGAAATAAATCCAGATGGTTTTCAGTTTGAACGCTCTGTGCATTATCATATGAGCGATATCAATAACTACTATTATGTCTATCAACTAGCCAAGCAAAGTGGTATAGTAGTAGATAAAGCCTGGGAAGAAAAATTGAAGAACTTATTTGCTACCCTAGTAAAGGTGGCTTATCCAGATAAAAGTGCACCCGTATTACAAGATGATACGGATAATCCTTGGGCAGAAAAGAATGATATTTCCGGGGTAATGACCTTGGGTTACTTACTCTTTGAAAATCCGGAGTTTGGATACTTTGCCACAGATAAGGTAGCAGAGCGTATGTATTGGTTTTTAAGTGATGAACAAGTTGCTTTATTACAAAATATAGCGCAAAAAAAACCAGCGTACGGCTCGCTTTCTTTTGAAGATACCCACTACTACATTATGCGTCAAGGATGGAATGCAAATGATAAGATGCTTATTGTTAGTGCAGGTTTAGATGATAAGAAACCAGATCATCAACATGCAGATATGCTGGGGGTTCAAGCTATGGCTAATGGGCAAACGATGCTGCCCAATTACCAAGTACGGTATTCCTTAAAAGACTTCGATTTTTTCAAAAACTCCATGGTAAAGAACGTGGCCTTAGTAGACAAAGAATTGCAGGGCAAACAATGGACAAGCAATAAGGGGGGTAGTGGCTTTGGTAAGTTTAAAGAACTGCCTAACCCAAAAGTAATTTCTTGGGAGCGTACTAAGGCGTATGATCTGTTTGTAGGAAGTCATGACGGCTTTGATAATATTGACGTGGCCTATACACGGCAAGTCATTTATATTAAAGACGATTTTTGGATTGTAAAGGACAATTTTACGGCTCCAGCCGTACATACCTATAAACAAGTATGGCAGGGGCATTATACAACAGAATTAGGTCCCAATTTGCTTCGGGCTACCTTCCCCGATGCTAGTGGCTTAGATATTCTTCAGCTACAACCAATTGATACGGCTGCAAGTAATGGCCGTCGCGGCAAAAGCTGGACGGTGGTTTCCAAAGGCGGGCAGAAAAACTTTTCTTTTATAACTGCTTTATTTCCATATAAAGGATATGACAATAGAATTGAGGAAGGAACAAAAGAAATATACCTAGGGAGTTGGGTAGGCAACGTATCGGATTGGGAGTGTGCCAACCCCAATGCAGTTAGTTTAAGCAATGGCAATGCAGATTATTTCTTTGGCGTAACCGCCTTGAAGTTAGCGGATATGCATATTGAAATTTCTGATACTACGGATCTGTATGTAGAACGCAGTCCCAAGGGTGTAACACTTCATTTGTTAGGTACAGCAAACCGAACGGTAACCCTATGGAAGGGGAAGAAAAAAAAGAACACCCTAGTTACGAAAGAACTGAAACCAGGTGCTATTTTAGAATACGCGTACTAGGAGTAGCATATATTGGAATGATGCAAAAAGGGAAACTATACATATTAGGAGTTTTGTGCTTTGCGCTTGGTACGGCCTATGGGCAAACTACAAAAGAATTTAAATGGCCTAAGGGCGCAAAAGCAGCTTTTGCACTAACCTACGATGATGGCTTGCCCAGCCATGTGAATACGGTAGCACCAATGCTTAAAAAGTATAATTTTAAAGCTACCTTTTATCCAGCTATAAATTCGCCCTCCCTGTATGACGATATAGCGCAATGGAAAAATTTGGCAATAGCAGGCCACGAGTTAGGTAACCATACCGTATATCACCCTTGTCAAAAATCTAAGGCAGGTATGGAGTGGGTAGAAGACCATTACAACTTAGACACCTACACGGTAAAGCAACTCACCCAAGAATTGGAATTGGCCAATACGGCTTTAAAAGCGTTAGATGGAAAAGAAGCACGCACTTTTGCCTATCCTTGCGCACACTATCTTGCTGGAGGTGAAAGTTATAAAAGCTTTGTGGTTTCAGAATTTTTGGCGGCAAGAGGAAGTTCGGAAACCCAAACCGCCTTGTTGCCAGTAGCTAAAATAGATTTGCATGACGTACCTTCATGGGCGCCTAATGGGCACAGTGCAGAAGAACTTATAGCGTATATCCAAAAGGTAATAGACCATAAAACCTTTGGCAGTTTTACCTTTCATGGTATAGGGGCAGCGCATATGGTGGTTGCTACGTCAGCACACGAAAAAATGCTACAATTTTTAGACGCCAATAGAGATGCAATTTGGGTAGCAAGCTTTCAAGAGATTACAGCCTATATAAAATCTGAACGGGCTAAGACAGAAAAATAGCACGCAATAAACAGCTGCTTTAACATCGCTTGCAATCTACTTTGTTACCCTCTTTTATTTCCTTAATTTTAGGCAACTAACAATGATACCTTCAATAC
The DNA here is from genome assembly GCA_964637535.1 of uncultured Flavobacteriaceae bacterium. GTDB lineage: Bacteria > Bacteroidota > Bacteroidia > Flavobacteriales > Flavobacteriaceae > CANMSI01. The sequence goes on along the minus strand of CAZWVO010000003.1, from coordinate 7,810 downwards.
GCTTTCTTATGAAACAATTCTTTTTCTTTTGTGCGCTTTCCTTATTACTCACTGGCTGTACTGATACCCCAGAACAGGTAGATCTTATTGTACATAATGCCAATATATACACGGCAGATGACGTTTTTCCACAGGCAGAGGCCTTTGCAGTACGAGATGGAATATTTGTGTCTATAGGCACTAATACGGGTATTTTAAGAGATTTTACGGCTACTAAGGTTATAGACGCCCAAGGCAAAACAGTGGTGCCTGGTCTTATAGACGGACATTGTCATTTTTATGGCTTAGGGCTTACTCAGCAAATAGTAGATTTGGTAGGAACCAAAAGTTATGATGAGGTACTAGAACGAGTACAGGCTTTTCAAAAAGAACATCCTGCTAATTTTATTCGCGGTAGGGGCTGGGATCAAAATGATTGGGAAGTAAAAGAATTTCCTACTAAAGAAGCCTTAGATGCGCTGTTTCCAAATACGCCCGTAGCCCTAGAGCGTGTAGATGGCCATGCCTATTTGGTAAACCAAAAAGCCTTAGATATGGCAGGCATAACCGCTACTACAAAAGTAGATGGCGGAGCTATTGTAATGCGAGATGGGCAACCAAGTGGCGTGCTTGTAGATAACCCTATGAGTATGGTAGACGCGGTAATTCCGCCTCCAACACGAGCCACAGAAATACAGGCCTTAAAAGCCGCAGAACGCTTGTGCCTTGCACAAGGACTTACTACGGTAAGTGATGCAGGACTAAACCAAGATACCATAGAACTTATAGATAGTTTGCAACAGGCAGGAGAACTGTCTATACGTATGTATGCTATGATTAGCAATACCAAAGCAAACCTCGATTATTATTTAGATAAGGGGGTTATAAAAACAGATCGCCTTCATGTAGGTGCTGTAAAAGTATATGGAGATGGTGCGCTTGGATCTCGTGGGGCAGCATTACGGGCTCCCTACGCAGATAAAGACAACCATTTTGGAGCAATGATAACTCCGGTAGATGAGATTAATGCACTAGCCAAGCGTATTGCCGCTTCGGACTACCAAATGAATACCCATGCTATTGGAGATTCTGCTAATGTGGTCGTGCTTAGAGCCTATCAAAAAGCCTTAAAAGGAAAAGAAGATAGAAGATGGCGTGTAGAGCATGCACAGGTAGTATCCCCAGAAGATTTTGATGCCTTTGCAACAGGTATTATTCCGTCAGTACAACCCACACACGCTACTAGCGATATGTATTGGGCTGGAGACAGGTTAGGGGCAGAGCGTGTTAAAGGCGCCTATGCCTTTAAAAAATTGTTAGACAAAGCAGGTACCCTTACCTTAGGCACCGATTTTCCGGTAGAGCAGGTAAGCCCGTTTCTAACCTTTTATGCGGCGGTAGCCCGTAAGGACCTCGAGAATTATCCGGAAGGAGGCTTTCAAATACAAGATGCGCTTAGCAGAGAAGAAACCTTAAAAGGCATGACCATTTGGGCCGCACACGCCAACTTTGAAGAAACCGAGAAAGGCAGTATTAGTCCGCGTAAACTAGCCGATTTTGTGATTCTAAGCGATAATATTATGGAAGTCCCAGAAGCCGAAATTCCAAAGCTAAAAGCACTACAAACCTTCATTAACGGAGAAGAGGTAAACTAATTGTAAACGCTACAGCCTAGATGCTTCAAGAGACTAATGTACATTTGAGTAGGCTTAGCCTTGCGGATAAAGAACAATTAAGAGCACAGGCTAATAATAAGCAGGTGTGGAATACGCTACGCGATTATATGCCTTTTCCATATACAGAAAAGGACGCAATAGATTTTATACAGCATACCCAAAAAGAAAACCCAGCCTTAAGCTATGGCATTCGGTATAACAATACCCTATGTGGGGTTATTGGTTTGGTTCCAGAGCCCGATGCACATATAAAAACTACCGAACTGGGCTACTGGGTTGGAGAAGCATTTTGGAAAAAGGGTATTGCTACTACTGCAGTACAATGTATATTGAAGTATGCTTTTGAAGCGCTAGAGTACAAGAAAATTGTAGCCGGCGTTTTTGAAGGTAATATCGCTTCCATGAAAGTGCTGGAAAAGAACAATTTTACCCAAGAGAAAATTTTAAAAAAAGCGGTAATTAAAAATGGAGTAGTATTAGATGAATATCGGTTTGGCTTAGCCTTTTCGGAATACTCCTAAAAACAAAAAGACCGAAACACAAGGTTTCGGTCTTTCATTTTTTATCTGCGAACTGCTTATTTAGTAATTGGCACAGCTACACGGGTAGTACCCCAGCCCATTACAAGATGAGCACCACCTTCTACTTCTTTAAACGCCATAGAGAACGCTTCTAAAGATTCGCTATCGGTACTAGCGCCACCGCTAACACGAACCACATCTGCAGCCTTATCATAAGAGTAGGCTCCCCATTGATTTAGGTTACTGTTTAAAATAACAGTCCACTCTTTATCTCCAGGAATGGTAAATAAAGCATAGGTGCCTGCTTTTACAGCTTTTCCACCAAAGTTAACGTCGTTATAAAAAGTAACTTCTGGCGCTTCATTAGCACCAGTTCTCCAAACCTTTCCGGCAGGTGCAAGTTCACTAAGTGCACGCCCCTTAAGTTGCGGTCTACTATAGGTAACTTTGACTGCTTTTTTAGATACTCTGTAACTAGCAGGAAAAGCGGCAACATCCATAGGACTTTTATCTAAGCCACTAAAATCCTGTGCATTTACCGTTGTAGTAAGCACAAGGGCAATAACCATTGTTGTAAGCGTAAGTAATTTTTTCATTTGTGTTTTTTTAAAATTATTTCAAAGAGAGTTATTCCTATTTTTCAAGGATTTCAAAAATAGCGGGAAAACCCATATTTATATGATAAAAGGTCGTTAAAATTTACACTACTTACAAAATGATGGCAAGGAAGCTTAATTTTCACCTTAATGATTATGTTTTATGATATAAAAGCTATTATTAGTATCAATTTGTTATCATAAAGTGTTTTAATGTTTTTAAATTGAAAGTTTAAACGCATATTTGCTATATAATTATTAAAATAAATTGTTATGTGTGGAATAGTTTGCGCTTTTGATGTAAAGCAAAGCACCGAAATTCTAAGACCCCAATTACTAGAAATGGCTAAAAAAATTAGACATCGTGGTCCAGATTGGAGTGGTATTTATGCCGATGAAAAAGCAATTCTGGCGCATGAGCGCTTAGCCATTGTAGATCCTGCATCTGGAAAACAACCGTTATTGAGTGAGAATGGAAAATTAATACTTGCCGCCAACGGGGAAATATACAATCATAGGGAGTTGCGCAAACAATTTGAAGGAACATATAACTTTCAAACCCAATCCGATTGCGAAGTTATTTTAGCGCTATACCAAGAAAAAGGTGCAGCATTTCTTGACGAAATGAACGGTATTTTTGGCTTTGCCATTTATGATGTTGAAAAGGATGAATATTTTATAGCCCGAGATCATATGGGGATTATTCCATTATATATGGGGTGGGATAAGAACGGTACGTTTTATATCGCATCAGAGCTAAAGGCTTTGGAAGGAATCTGCACTAAAATTGAACTGTTTCCTCCAGGGCATTACCTAAGTAGTAAAGATGGGAAAGTTACACGCTGGTATGAACGCGATTGGATGGAGTATGAAGCAGTAAAAGAGAACGCAACCAGTATTGAAGCACTAAGAGATGCCTTGGAAGCCGCTGTACACAGGCAATTAATGTCCGATGTACCCTATGGCGTATTGCTTTCCGGTGGATTGGATTCTTCTGTTACCTCTGCGATAGCAAAGAAATATGCCCAAAAGCGAATAGAATCAGACGATACTAAGGAAGCGTGGTGGCCGCAATTGCATTCCTTTTCTGTGGGCTTAGAAGGTTCTCCCGATTTAGCTGCTGCACAAAAAGTGGCAGACCATATTGGAACAGTGCATCACGAAATAAAATTTACGATACAAGAGGGTTTAGACGCCATAAAAGATGTGGTTTATAACTTGGAAACTTATGATATTACCACTATTCGTGCTTCTACGCCAATGTACTTAATGGCTCGAGTAATTAAATCGATGGGGATTAAAATGGTGCTTTCTGGAGAAGGTGCAGATGAACTTTTTGGAGGTTACTTATACTTTCACAAGGCTCCAAGTCCAAAAGATTTTCACGAAGAAACCGTGCGTAAATTAGACAAGTTGCATATGTACGATTGTTTGCGTGCAAACAAATCTCTTGCAGCCTGGGGAATAGAAGGTAGAGTGCCCTTCTTAGATAAAGAATTTATGGATATTGCCATGCGTATTAACCCAAAAGATAAAATGATTAATGGGGAACGTATGGAAAAATGGGTAATCCGTAAAGCCTTTGAGTCGTATTTGCCAGAAAGTGTGGCTTGGCGTCAAAAGGAACAATTTTCAGACGGTGTAGGCTATAGTTGGATAGATACCCTAAAAGCAGTAGTAAACGAAGAAGTTTCTGATGAGCAGTTAGCCAATGCTAAATTTAGATTCCCTTTACAAACACCAACAAGCAAAGAAGAATTTTACTATCGTACCATCTTTGAATCGCATTTCCCTTCGGATGCGGCTGCCTTATGTGTGCCTCAAGAGCCCTCAGTGGCCTGTAGTACAAAAATAGCCCTGGAGTGGGATGAAGCCTTCAAAAATATGAATGATCCTTCTGGGAGAGCTGTAGCTAACGTTCATGACGATGCTTACGAAAAACAGTAGCAAGAGATGGATGATAGATGTTAATGTCCTCGGAATTAACTGAATTGTTCAGGTTTTTTTATTTTATTTAGTCCATAGAAAGCGCTTCTCTAAGAGAGGTGCTTTCTTGGTATAGCTGTCATTTGTAGTGCCGTATTAGCACCTTAGATGCACTACTGTAATGATGGTCCAGATAGCTGCTATTTTTAGTTCTTTCTAGAGCGAAAAAATCTTTTCAAAAAAATAAAATAAATACAAGTTCATTTGGAATATATTTTCCACAATTGTTGTTGATAACTTCATGGCTTACGAACGGCAGAAACCATTGATTTCATAGGGTATTGCTTATATTTGTAAGATTGCAAAAATGTTACTAATACAACGTCAATAATTTATGAGTGAAGAAGTAAATAACGAGGACGAAAACAAAAAAGAAGAACCCATTAAAAACGAGCAGGAAAGCGGGGAAAAGAAAGACTATTCCGCAGACAGTATTCAGGCCCTAGAGGGTATGGAACACGTGCGTATGCGTCCTTCTATGTATATTGGAGATGTCGGTGTTCGTGGCTTACACCATTTGGTGTATGAAGTAGTAGATAATTCCATAGATGAAGCTATGGGAGGGCATTGCGATACCATTAGTGTTACCATTAATGAAGACAATTCTATTACTACTAGAGATAATGGTAGAGGAATCCCAGTTGGGATGCATAAAAAAGAAGGGGTATCTGCACTAGAGGTGGTAATGACCAAAATTGGTGCTGGAGGTAAATTTGATAAAGATTCCTATAAAGTATCTGGAGGTTTGCACGGGGTTGGAGTATCTTGTGTAAATGCACTATCCAGTAAGTTAAAAGCTACCGTATTCCGCGAAGGAAAAATCTGGGAGCAAGAATACGAAAGAGGAAAGTCTATGTATCCGGTCAAAACAGTGGGTACTACCGAAGACCGAGGAACAGAGGTTACCTTTTTACCCGATACCGATATTTTTACCCAAACCATAGAGTACAGTTATGAAACGCTGTCTAACAGAATGCGCGAGTTGTCCTTTTTAAATAAAGGAGTAACCATAAGCATTATGGATAAGCGTCAAAAAGATAAGGATTCCGAAAGCGGCTATGTTGGAGAAACGTTTTATTCTGATGAGGGCCTTAGAGAATTTGTAAAATTCCTAGATGGTAGCAGAGAGCAACTTATACGCAATGTCATTGCCATGGAAGGGGAAAAGAATGGAATTCCCGTAGAAGTAGCCATGGTATATAATACCTCGTATACGGAAAACCTGCATTCGTATGTAAACAATATTAATACCCATGAAGGAGGAACCCATTTATCGGGCTTCCGTAGAGGGCTTACCAGTACGCTAAAGAAGTATGCAGATGCTTCTGGAATGTTGGATAAGTTAAAATTTGAAGTACAGGGCGATGACTTCCGTGAAGGACTAACGGCCATTATTTCGGTAAAAGTAGCAGAGCCGCAATTTGAGGGGCAAACCAAAACCAAGTTAGGTAACAGAGAGGTGTCTTCTGCAGTATCTCAATCCGTTTCAGAGATGCTTACCAACTATTTGGAAGAAAACCCAGATGATGCCAAAGTAATTGTACAGAAGGTTATTTTGGCCGCTCAGGCAAGGCATGCAGCAAGTAAAGCCCGGGAAATGGTACAGCGTAAATCGGTGATGAGTATTGGCGGTTTGCCAGGAAAATTATCGGATTGCTCGGAGCAAGACCCATCGCTTTGCGAAGTATTCCTGGTAGAGGGAGATTCTGCAGGGGGTACGGCCAAGCAAGGAAGAGATCGTATGTTTCAAGCCATTTTGCCCTTACGTGGTAAAATCTTGAATGTAGAGAAAGCCATGCAACATAAGGTGTTCGAAAATGAAGAGATTAAAAACATCTATACGGCACTTGGCGTAACCATAGGGACAGAAGAAGATAGTAAGGCCTTAAATCTAGAAAAACTACGGTATCATAAAGTAGTGATTATGTGTGATGCCGATGTAGATGGTAGTCATATTGAAACGCTTATTCTCACCTTTTTCTTCCGCTATATGAGAGAGTTGATAGAAAATGGCCATGTGTATATTGCGACACCACCTTTATATCTTGTTAAAAAAGGTTCTAAAAAGCAATACGCCTGGAACGATGAGGAGCGTGATGAAATAGCCAATAAATATAGTGGAGGGGTAAGTATCCAGCGCTATAAAGGTCTTGGAGAAATGAATGCAGAACAACTTTGGGATACCACCATGAATCCTAGTTTTAGAACGCTAAGAAGGGTAACCATAGATAATGCTACAGAATCGGATCGTATTTTCTCTATGTTAATGGGAGATGAGGTGCCACCGCGTAGAGAGTTTATCGAAAAGAACGCAGTGTATGCAAATATAGACGTGTAAATACCAGTCTTATCAATAGAAAAAGACCGGCTTGTACCATAGGGTGTGAGCCGGTCTTTTTTTTCGGGGGATAGGTTTTGTGCTATTCGCGAATCGCAACAATATTATCGTTAGTATCTGCTAAAATGGTTTTGCCTTCTGCAGTAGTTTTCATAACCAATACGCTAGAAGGAATATCAGAGCCAGGGTATTCTAACGTGTAGGTACCATTTTCAATAGTCCAGCTATAATCGTTTTGAATAACAAGTTCATTTCCTTCATACTGATGATATCTTCCTAAATAAACATCGTTAAAGATCCATTCATTTCTAACGGTCTTTTTTTCAGTAGGACCAGCATTTTCAATAGTGGTTTGCGACCAAATGCCAATTACAGGGTCGTCATTTTCGGGGATACTAGAACAACTGGCAATAAATAACAGCCCGGTTAGAGCCATAAGTGATAAGAACTTTTTCATTTTGTAGGTATTTTCTGATTCGGGTTACTTATCTATTAACGTTCGTTTTTCGGGCGCTATTGTTAAAATTCGACGTAATACACTATAATTTCGTTTTCTTCGTTCAACTACCTTCTTTTTTAACATGAACGAATGAAAACATCGATGAACTGCAGGGTATGAAATCCACTTTTATTCGTATTTATTGTGCAAATAGTCAGCTGTTTATCGGTTACATTCATTATTTTTACCGTTCAAATTAGAATCAATAACCACAA
>CAZWVO010000002.1:0-16400 GCA_964637535.1 uncultured Flavobacteriaceae bacterium | reverse complement strand
GAACTAGGCTACTAGAAAACATATCTAAAGAACATATTGAAACAGAAGTAGCGTATTTTAAACGCCGTGGTAATAGCTCCTATGAACGCACCTATGGATGGGCTTGGGTACTAAAGCTTGCACAAGAACTACATACTTGGAATGATCCACTTGCTCGAGATCTAGAGCATAATCTAAAACCCCTAACACTGCTTATAGCAGAAGCCTATGTGAATTTTTTACCCAAACTCAATTATCCTATTCGGGTAGGGGAACATACCAATACCGCTTTTGGGTTATCGCTAGCATGGGATTATGCAGTAACCTTAAAAGACGCCGATTTAAAAAATAAAATTAAAACAAGCTTTATGCGCTTTTATACAGAAGATCAAGGCTGCCCCTTATCTTGGGAGCCTAGCGGTTTCGATTTTTTATCTCCTTGTTTAGAAGAAGCAAACCTAGCTAGAAAAATATATGCTCCTAATGCATTTAAAATATGGTTAGATCGGTTTCTTCCTCAACTTAGCGATGCTAATTTCACCTTAAAACCAGCCCAAGTTTCGGATAGAACAGATGGTAAATTAGTTCACTTAGATGGCCTAAACTTTAGCAGAGCTTGGTGTCTTTATGGTATTGCAGAGGCTATTCCAGAGTATGAACACCTTAAAATAGTGGCAGATGAACACTTAAACTACTCCTTACCAAACTTGGTAGATGATAATTACAGTGGAACACATTGGCTGGGTACTTTTGCTTTATATGCATTACAACAAACCCACTAAATCTCCTAATACCATGAATAATGTTTAAAAAGATAGGACCAGGAGTATTTGTAGCAGCAGCTTTTATTGGGCCCGGAACGGTAACCGCCTGTACTTTGGCCGGAGTGTCTTTTGGTTTTGCTCTGCTATGGGCTATGGTATTATCTGTATTGGCAACTATAGTACTGCAAGAAATGGCTGCAAGACTCGGTATTGTTACTCAAAAAGGCTTGGCTGCAGTAATTAAAGAAGCTATTGCAATACGATGGGCTAGAAATTTGGTATTGGCACTTATTTTAGGAGCTATTGTTATTGGTAATGCGGCCTATGAAGCCGGAAATATTGGTGGAGCAACCCTTGGTTTAGAAGCCATCTTTGGTACTGAATTCCAAAACTTTTATCCATTTATTATAGGCGCCTTGGCTTTTTTGTTGCTTTTTCTGGGAAATTATAAGGTTCTGGAAGGTGTACTGGTATCCTTGGTGCTGATCATGAGTCTGTCCTTTGTAGTAACGGCAATTATTACACGCCCAGATTTAGGGGAAATTGTCAAAGGGATGTTTGTACCCACCATACCTAAAGATAGTATTCTAACCATTATTGCACTTGTTGGTACTACTGTGGTCCCCTATAATTTGTTTTTGCACGCTTCCTTGGTGAGTGAAAAATGGAAAGGTGTGACCGATTTACAATCGGCTAGACGAGATACGTTTATTGCCATAGGTTTAGGGGGTCTTGTTTCAATGACAATTATTATTGCGGCTTCTTCAATACCTGGTGATAGTGTAACCAGTGCCCTTGATCTTGCGCAAGGCTTAAAACCCTTGTATGGTGATTGGGCTAAATATTTTATGGGAATTGGATTGTTTGCGGCTGGGATAACTTCTGCTATTACGGCTCCCTTAGCCGCCGCTTATGTAGCAAATAGTTGTTTTGGATGGAATGCGAAACTAAATGACGCGAGATTCCGAAGTGTATGGATGTTCATTTTGGCTTTGGGTGTATTCTTCCTATCATTTAAGATACAGCCTATTCAAATTATTCAATTTGCTCAAATTGCAAATGGAATACTATTACCCTTGATTGCCATATTTTTATTGTGGGTAGTAAACAAAGCAACGGTTCTAGGTAGCTATAAAAATTCATTACTTCAAAATAGTTTAAGCGTGTTGATTATTGCATTTTCGATCCTCTTAGGAGCTCGCAGTATTTTAAAAGTATTAGGTGTTTGGTAACTATTGAAATAGGCTAAAAAGGAAAAAGTGAAAGTCAGGTATATCGATATTAATTGTGATGTAGGAGAAGGCATAGGTAATGAAGCAGCCTTACTTCCACTTATAAGCTCTTGTAATATTGCTTGTGGAGGGCACGCTGGAGATACAAAAACAATGCAAGAAGTGGTTGGTCTGGCAAAAAAATATAAAGTAAAAGTAGGAGCGCATCCATCGTATCCAGATACCCAGAACTTTGGAAGAAAATCTATGGATATACCATCTGCAGAACTCCGGAATAGTATTCGTACACAGCTAAACAGTCTTCTAAGTGTTTTAGAAGAAAGAGAGGTCAACCTGCATCATATTAAACCACATGGTGCCCTCTACAATGATGCTGCAAAGAATGAAGTTATAGCCCAAGATATTCTAGAGGCCATCACACCCCACAAAAAAACATGCTACATTTATGCGCCTTACGGCTCTGTACTTGCTAAAAAAGCAGAAGAAATGTCTTATCTCGTACGTTATGAAGCTTTTGGTGATCGAAACTACAATGCAGATTTAAGTTTAGTATCTAGAAACCAAAAGAATGCGGTAATTGAAGACCCTAAGGAAGTATTGCAACATCTTCTGCCTATGGTTACTAAACAGTATGTAACTACTATAGATGCAGAAGAAGTGAAGCTCAAAGCAGATACGTTCTGTATTCATGGAGACACCCCTACAGCTTTACAAATATTGACGTACCTTGCTCAGGAGTTAGCCACTCATCATATATACATTAAAAAGTGAGCTCCTACAACATTACCATAAAACCGTTTGGAATGTATGCCATACTAATAGCGTGGCCAAAGGAAATAACGGCTGCTATTTTAGAAGACATTTTACAGTTTGATCAATATCTAAAGCAAAAATGTCTGGATACTACATTATGGGAAACTGTGCCTGCCTACAATTCCTTAACCCTAGCTAATCGGAATACCCCAATTGTTTTTGAAGAAATGAAAAAACAACTAACATCTTGGTATACCGTTAAAAAAACATTTCAAAAACCAAGTAGGTTTCTGTGGCGCATACCCGTATGCTATGATGAAAAGTATGGAATAGATTTGGAAGAGCTTGCTACCACATTGAAGTTAACCAAAGACAAGATAGTGGCGTTGCACACAGATCAAAAATATACGGTGTACGGAATAGGGTTCCTTCCAGGCTTTATGTATTTAGGAGGTGTGCCAAAAGAATTAGAGGTGGCAAGAAGAAGTACGCCTCGACTTAAAGTAGAAAAAGGCGCTGTTGGGCTTGCTGCCCGGCAAACGGGAATTTACCCTCAAGAATCCCCAGGAGGGTGGAATATTATTGGCAATTGTCCCATACCCTTATTTAATGCATCTAAATCCACCCCATGCTTTGTAGCAGTAGGAGATGAGATACAGTTCTATTCCATATCTAGCGCGGAATACGATTTACGTAAAATAGAGGCGGACTTAGGTATTTTTAAATTGGAAAAGGAGGAGATACATGCTTAAGGTAATTAAAAATGGTTTTTTTACTACGGTTCAAGATAACGGTAGGTATGGTCTTCGTAATAAGGGGGTTCCGGTATCTGGAGCCATGGATCTCGTGGCCAGTTCCAGGGCCAATCAATTGCTAGAAAACGATATGGATGCGGCCGTTTTAGAAGTAACCATGACCGGGCCAAGCTTGGTTTTTACGGAAGATACGTTTATTTGTTTAGCAGGGGCCGAATTTGATGTTAAACTAAATGAGCTAGGGATTAGCAATGATAAAGTATATGGAGTGCGTAGTGGAGACGTACTTTCTTTTGGAAAATTAAAAAAAGGACTGCGAAGTTATCTTGCCGTTAAAAACGGATTTAATACCGAGCTTATATTGGGTAGTAGATCTTTTTATACGCCCATTACTGCTACGGCTGTAATACAAAGAAATGTAACAATACCCTATGAATCTTGTTCACATTTTAAACCAAAAATAGCGGAGGTAAAGGTAGATTCAATATTGAATGAAAGTTGTATTGAAGTCCATAAAGGACCCGAGTACGAACTACTTTCTAAAAAACAGTTGGAACTTATTTTCTTTAATAATTTTACAATTGCTAAGGAAAATAATAGAATGGCGTATCAATTACAGGAAACCATAGATACCCATACTATTTCTATGATTACTTCTGCAACACTTCCTGGAACAGTGCAGCTTACGCCTAAGGGGAAATTAATTATTCTAATGAGGGATGGGCAAACTACGGGTGGTTATCCTAGAATTATGCAGTTGTCAGCAGCCGCTATTTCGGTACTAGCGCAAAAGAAGTTTGGAGATGTAATCTCCTTTAAACTGCTCTAAACCTTTTTATAAACGGTTTCAAATGGCACTCTAAATCGAGGTCCGTAAATACCATCTTCATCACGAATTCCACAGCCTATAACCATATTAATTTCTGCACTATAGGGTAATCCTAAAATACGTTTTACATGTCTTGTATCGCTACCTTCCATAGGGCAGGTATCATACCCAATAGCGGCCATACTGGTCATAAAATTTTGTGCGGCTAAGGCGGCACTTTTATGGGCAACAATGCGCATATCGGAATTTCGTACTTGCTTGTAGATGGGTTTAAATAAACCAATACCACTAAAAACAATGAATTTTAGCCACCCAAAAAGGCCCAAAAAGTCTGTATATACAGCAGGAACTAATTTTTGATAGTAGTTTATTGCAAATTTTTCTCTTCTGGTGTATTCAGTAGCAGGTTTATTTGCCATGGTTTCTTTTAAAAAAGCAATATTCGCTTTTGAACGCTTTTTCCATAAGTCTTTTCTAGCAACAACAACTACCATTTGTTTCGCTGTTTTTGCTGCATTTTGGTCTAAGCAAGCTGTAGCCATGGCGCTAAGGGTATTTTTTGCAGTAACATGATAAAATTCCCAAAGTTGCAAATTACTACTTGTAGGAGCTAAAACGGCCTGCGCGATACATTGTTTTACTTTATCATCTTCTAGGGCCGTATCTGCCTTAAAAACGCGCACTGAACGGCGAAAAGCAATTGCTTGACTTACTGTTTTTTCCATAATTGCAAAAATAGATAAACTAAAGCGAAAATCCTTTTTTGTAGCTTATCAGAAGCCTCTTTTACAGAATAGATTTACAATGAATATGGGATAATTTGAATAGTTATTTATTTGATAATCAATAGTATGTGTGTGTATGTGGAGTATTGAATTTGAACCAATTAATATTGTTAAAATTTCTGAGTATGCGAAACAAGTATCTTTGAAATTGGATACCCTTGCATAAAAAGGAAAAAGAGGAAGAATACGATCATGGAATTGAATAAATACAGTAAGAATGTTACCCAAGATCCAACACAACCGGCAGCGCAAGCCATGCTGCATGCGATTGGATTAACCAATGAAGATCTCAAAAAACCTTTAATTGGAATTGGAAGTACTGGCTATGAGGGAAACCCTTGTAATATGCACTTAAATGACCTTGCACAGCATGTTAAAGCAGGCGTAAATGAAGGAGATTTAGTAGGGCTGGTTTTTAACACTATTGGTGTTAGTGATGGTATTTCTATGGGAACCTACGGAATGCGTTATTCGCTTCCCTCTAGGGATATTATTGCAGATTCTATGGAAACCGTTGTTCAGGCAATGAATTATGATGGATTGGTAACGGTAGTGGGCTGCGATAAAAATATGCCAGGAGCTTTAATGGCGATGATACGACTAAATAGGCCCGCTGTTTTGGTGTACGGAGGTACTATAGCTTCAGGTTGTCTCAATGGAAAAAAATTAGATGTAGTCTCTGCTTTTGAAGCTTGGGGAGAAAAAGTAGCTGGCACCTTAGATGAAGAAGGATATAAGAGTGTAATTCAGAATGCATGCCCAGGGGCTGGTGCCTGTGGTGGCATGTATACGGCTAATACCATGGCGTCTGCAATAGAGGCTTTGGGCATGGCCATACCCTACAATGCTTCTAATCCTGCAGTGGGAGACGCAAAAAAGAAAGATTGTATTGCTTCTGGTAAAGCCCTACGTCATCTATTAGAAAACGATATTAAACCTAGTGATATCATTACTAGAAAGTCGCTAGAAAATGCGGTTCGCTTAATCACCGTAATGGGTGGATCTACTAACGCAGTATTACACTTTTTAGCTATTGCCAAGGCAGCAGAAATTGAATTTACACTGGATGATTTTCAAAAAATTAGTGATACCACACCCTTTTTAGCAGACCTAAAACCGAGTGGAAAATACCTCATGGAAGATATTCACCGTATTGGAGGTATTCCCGCGGTTATGAAATTTATGCTGGAAAATGGAATGTTACATGGGGATTGTCTTACGGTTACTGGAAAAACTGTTGCCCAAAATTTGGCTCATGTGCCCGGTTTGGAGGAAGGACAACAGGTAGTGAAACCCTTAACTAATCCAATTAAAGAAACGGGACACCTGCGTATTTTATATGGTAACCTAGCTTCAGAGGGAGCTGTTGCAAAAATAACAGGGAAAGAAGGGCTTCATTTTACGGGTCCAGCTAAAGTTTTTGATGATGAATTTAAAGCAAATGCCGGTATTAGTAAGGGAGAGGTACAGAAAGGAGATGTTGTGGTAATACGATACGAGGGCCCCAAGGGAGGTCCGGGCATGCCAGAGATGTTAAAACCTACTGCAGCTATAATGGGTGCAGGTCTTGGTAAAGAGGTAGCCTTAATTACAGATGGACGTTTTTCTGGCGGAACACATGGTTTTGTCGTAGGTCATGTTGCCCCCGAAGCACAGGACGGAGGGGTTATTGCGCTACTTAAAGACGGAGATGTAATTACCATTAATGCGGAAGAAAACACTATTGCAGTGGCCTTGTCAGAAGCAGAACTGGCAGCACGCAAAGCCAATTGGAAAGCCCCCGCGTTAAAAGTAAGAAAGGGAAGTTTGTATAAATATGCAAAAACGGTTTCATCGGCCTCAAAGGGATGTGTTACCGATGAATTTTAAAGGTGAATAGGATTAAGAGTGTGCTAGCACGCTGTTAAAGCAATTATATATGGAGTCATTACAAGAGAAAAAGATACCACAAAGTAAAGCGGTTACCACAATTAGCGGTGCTGAAGCTATTATTCATTGCCTACTTGCTGAAGGGGTAGATTTGGTTTACGGATACCCAGGTGGGGCTATAATGCCTATTTATGATGAGCTGTACAAGTTTCAAGACAAGCTTACACACATTTTAACACGTCATGAACAAGGTGCTACTCATGCTGCACAAGGATACGCAAGGGTAACAGGTAAAGTTGGTGTGGCAATGGCTACTTCTGGGCCGGGAGCAACGAATTTAGTTACAGGCTTAGCAGATGCGCAAATAGATTCTACTCCCATGGTATGTATTACAGGGCAAGTGCCTCGTCATCTGTTAGGCTCCGATGCATTTCAAGAAACTGACATCATTGGAATTTCTACCCCAGTAACCAAATGGAACTACCAAATTACGAATGCCAGCGAGATTCCAGAAATTATGGCAAAAGCCTTTTTTATTGCCCGTTCTGGTAGACCTGGTCCTGTACTTATAGATATTACTAAGAATGCACAGTTTGATGCACTTGACTTTGCGTACAAACCCTGCTCAAGTGTTCGTAGCTATACGCCAGTACCCAAACCAAATGCGGAAGCTATTGAAGCCGCAGCGGCCTTAATTAATGGAGCTAAAAAACCATATATCGTTTTTGGACAAGGCGTTATTTTAGGGGAGGCAGAAAAAGAATTAAAAGCGCTAGTAGAAAAAGCAGGTATCCCTGCAGCATGGACCATTTTGGGACTTTCTGCTTTAGATACTGCACATCCTCTTAATGTAGGAATGGTGGGTATGCATGGCAATTATGGGCCAAATATCCTAACCAATGAATGTGATTTGTTAATTGCTATTGGGATGCGTTTCGATGATCGGGTTACCGGAAGTTTAAACACCTACGCCAAACAGGCTAAGATTATTCATTTCGAGATAGATCCAGCAGAAATTGATAAAAATGTAAAGGCCGATGTGGCAGTTCTGGGGAATGCAAAAGAAACCTTAGAAAAGTTACTTCCCTTGGTTCATGCAAATACGCATGAAGCATGGCATAATGAATTTAAAAAACATTATCAAACGGAGTTCAATGCTGTTATTAAAAATGATATTCATCCTACCAAAGCTGGGCTTACTATGGGCGAGGTAATAGAAGAAATTAACTTGGCTTCAAAGCACAAAGCCGTTATTGTTACAGATGTAGGTCAGCATCAAATGATAGCCTGCAGATATGCAAAGTTTAGCCAGTCTAAAAGTAATATTACTTCCGGTGGTTTAGGAACTATGGGCTTTGCCCTTCCTGCTGCTATTGGAGCTAAGATGGGCGCCATGGATAGAGAGGTAGTTGCTGTCATTGGAGATGGTGG
The DNA here is from genome assembly GCA_964637535.1 of uncultured Flavobacteriaceae bacterium. Lineage (GTDB taxonomy): Bacteria > Bacteroidota > Bacteroidia > Flavobacteriales > Flavobacteriaceae > CANMSI01. The sequence continues at coordinate 8,003 of CAZWVO010000002.1, read as the reverse complement.
TTACCAAATGACCATTCAGGAACTGGGAACCATTTTTCAGAATAAGACTCCCGTAAAGATTGTGGTTTTAAATAATGATCACCTCGGAATGGTTCGTCAGTGGCAAGAACTTTTCTTTGAAAGTAGATATGCGTCTACGGTTATGACAAATCCAGATTTTGTAAAGATAGCTGAAGGGTATCATATTGCTGCAAGACGTGTAAAAGAACGATCCGAGCTAAAAGCGGCTGTAGAAACTATGATTGCAAGTAAGGAAGCCTACTTTTTAGAGGTATGTGTGGAGAAAGAAGACAATGTATTCCCTATGATACCCTCTGGCGCGTCTGTTTCGGAGGTTAGATTGAAATAATGTAAAAGATGAATAGGTAGGTGATGATAGCGCAACAAATTTTAGATGTCCCAGAACAGTACCAGCAACTTCAGCAACAAGCAGAACTAATAGGTTTTGACATGCCGTCGGACATGCTTATTGGAAGTCTTTTAAAAACCTTAATTGCAACCAAACCACAAGCAAGAGTTTTAGAATTAGGAACTGGAATAGGACTATCATTGTCATGGATGCTAGCAGGCCTTGATGGTGGATCAGAAATAATTAGTATTGATAATGATCCAGAATTAATTCGTATTGCCAAAGAAAATTTTAAAACGAATACCAAACTTAAGCTGTTTTGCGAAGATGCAGCAAGTTGGATAACAAAGTATAAAGGTCCGCAATTTGATCTCGTTTTTGCAGACGCTTGGCCAGGGAAATACAGTGAATTAGACGCCTTGCTTGCACACATTAAAATAGGCGGTTTATATGTTATTGATGATATGTTACCGCAATCGAATTGGCCAACCGGACATGACAAAAAGGCAACGGCCCTAGTAGCAGAATTAGAGCAACGTGAAGACCTCGTATTAACTAAAATGAATTGGTCTACAGGGATCATTGTAGCCACTAAAATAGAAGTAGTATAAATTAAGCGCATATCCATGGATAAAAAATGGTTTACCATATCGGTATATTCAGAAAATAATGTGGGATTACTAAATAGAATTTCAGGAATATTTTTAAAAAGACACATTAATATAGAGAGCCTAAATGTTTCTAAATCAGAGATTGATAATGTCTCTAAGTTTACCATAGTGGTGCGTACAACAGAAGATTGGACACGTAAGATTGTGGCGCAAATAGAGAAACAGATTGAGGTTATAAAAGCATTTTATCATACAGATGAAGAAACGATTTACCAAGAGTCTGCCATCTTTAAAATCAACTCTAGCTTACTTTTTGATGAACGTCAAATCCAGAATATTATTAAGGAAAGCAACGCCCAGATTGTAACGGTTTCTAGAGCCTTTTTCGTACTCGCAAAAACGGGAAGAAGAGCAGATATTGATGCTATGTATCAACAGCTAAAACCTTTTGGAATTATGCAATTTGTGCGCTCTGGAAGAATATCAGTTTCCAAGTCAGAGATGCCAATTAGCGCCTTATTAAATGAAGTTCGAGAAAATTAAAAACAACACTAATTAATCACCTCCAAAAAAAGGAGACATACTAAAAAGAGAATACAACATGGCAAATTATTTTAATACATTATCGCTAAGAGAACAATTGCTTCAATTGGGAAAATGCAGATTTATGGAAGCTACCGAGTTTTCCGATGGTGTATCGGCCCTAAAAGGAAAAAAAATAGTTATTGTAGGCTGCGGAGCGCAAGGATTGAACCAGGGTTTAAATATGCGCGATTCTGGCTTAGATATCTCATATACCTTAAGAGAAGCAGCTATTAAAGAACAAAGACAGTCTTTTAAAAATGCCTCGGAAAATGGATTTGTAGTAGATACATATAAGACTTTAATACCTAATGCAGATGTGGTTATTAATCTAACTCCAGACAAACAGCATACGAATGTTATTACTGCCGTAATGCCGTTAATGAAGCAAGGCGCTACCTTGTCGTATTCTCATGGATTTAATATTGTAGAAGAAGGAATGCAAATACGTAAAGACCTTACGGTGATTATGGTTGCTCCTAAATGCCCAGGATCTGAAGTGCGTGAGGAATACAAAAGAGGTTTTGGAGTACCCACCTTAATTGCGGTTCACCCTAATAATGACCCCGAAGGAAAAGGCTTAGCGCAGGCAAAAGCATATGCGGTAGGCACAGGCGGACATAAAGCAGGAGTATTAGAGTCTTCTTTTGTAGCCGAAGTAAAATCGGACTTAATGGGAGAGCAAACAATTCTTTGCGGATTATTGCAAACAGGATCTATTCTTTGTTTTGATAAGATGATTGAAAAAGGAATTGCACCCGGATATGCTTCTAAATTAATTCAGTATGGATGGGAAACCATTACCGAGGGATTAAAATATGGTGGAATTACCAATATGATGGATAGATTATCCAATCCTGCTAAAATTAAAGCCTTTGAGCTTTCCGAAGCACTTAAAGATATTATGCGTCCCTTGTTTCAAAAACATATGGATGACATTATGAGCGGACATTTTTCTAAAACCATGATGGAAGATTGGGCTAATGACGATAAAAATCTGTTAAGTTGGAGAGCAACTACCGAGGAAACGGCATTTGAAAAAACCCCTGCTGGTGATGTATCCATTGCGGAGCAGGCCTATTACGATAATGGTGTTTTAATGGTGGCATTGGTAAGAGCTGGGGTAGAATTGGCTTTTGAAGCAATGACTGCATCTGGAATAATTGCAGAATCAGCATATTATGAGTCCCTACACGAAACGCCATTAATTGCAAATACCATTGCAAGAAAGAAATTGTTTGAAATGAACCGTGTAATTTCAGATACCGCAGAGTATGGTTGTTATTTATTTGATCATGCGTGTAAACCTTTGTTAACCAGTTTTATGAAGGATATAGATACGGATGTTATCGGTAAAACATTTGGAGAAGGAATGGATGCTGGAGTAGATAATGTTAAACTCATTGCGGTAAATAAGGCGCTTAGAGAACACCCTGTAGAAGTAGTGGGGGCTAGATTGCGAGCTTCAATGACCGCTATGAAACCTATTGTGTAAATAGTAGTTCGACATCTTTTTATTTTGATATAGCATTCCCTCCAAAAGCTTGGGAAACGGCTATGTAATGGCTATACCTAAATAGTCTAAATTAGTTTAATTTTATAAAAGCCTTTACTATGAAAACAACTATTCCAGAAGCATATGCAATAACTACTCAGATTCATCAAAAAACCTATTTGGTAAATGGCGATTTAAAGGAGTGGGATGGACCCACCGCAGAAGTGTATTCAACAATTTCTTCTACTTCAGACTATGCACCTACCTTATTAGGAAGTGTACCTGCTATGGAAGCTCCAGAGGCATTAGAAGCACTAGATGCTGCAGTAAATGCCTATAATAAGGGACAGGGAGTGTGGCCTACAATGCGCGTAAAAGAGCGAATTGCTTGCATGGAAACCTTTGTAGAAAAAATGAAGACCAAGAGAGATGAGGTGGTAAAATTGTTGATGTGGGAAATAGGAAAGACACTAGCAGATGCTCAAAAAGAATTCGATAGGACGGTAGATTACATCTACGATACTATTGAAGATTACAAAGGTTTAGACAGAGACGCTGCTAAGTTTCATAAGTACGGTGGGGTTCATGCACATATTAGAAGAGGTCCATTAGGCGTAGTACTTTGCTTAGGGCCTTACAACTATCCTCTAAACGAGACTTTTTGTTTGCTTATTCCTGCTATTATCATGGGAAATACTACCGTGTTTAAGCCAGCAAAACATGGTATACTGCTAATTACACCCTTAATAGAAGCCTTTCAGGAAAGTTTCCCTAAGGGAGTGGTCAATATATTGTTTGGAAGAGGTAGGGCCATTGCAGGACCTATTATGAAGACAGGTAAGGTAGATGTACTTGCTTTAATAGGTCATAGTTCTTCTGCAAATGCCTTACAAGATCAACATCCTAAAAGTAACCGATTACGCCTTGTATTAGGATTAGAAGCAAAAAACCCAGCAATAATACTACCAGATGCCGATTTAGACTTAGCCATAACAGAATGTTTGGCGGGTACGCTATCGTACAATGGGCAACGTTGTACAGCACTTAAAGTAATTTATGTGCATGAGGATGTTGTAGCCGAGTTTAATCGTAGGTTTGCCGAACGTGTAGATAAGCTGTCTTTTGGAAACCCTTGGGAGGAAGGTGTACACCTAACGCCTTTACCAGAACCTGGTAAACCTGCGTACATAAAGGAATTGCTTGTAGATGCTAAAGCGAAAGGAGCTAAAGTATTAAACGAAAGGGGAGGAGAGGCAACAGAGAATTTTATTTGGCCTGCAGTGGTATATCCTGTGAGTAAGGATATGCGTGTCTATGAAGAAGAACAGTTTGGCCCTATTATTCCTATTTTGTCCTTTAAAAAAATTGATGAACCACTAGAAGATATGGCAGCATCTAACTATGGACAACAGGTTAGTCTTTTTGGTAAAGATGTGTATAAACTGGCACCGCTAATTGATACGTTAGCCAATTTAGTATGTAGAGTAAATTTAAATAGTTCTTGTCAACGTGGTCCCGATGTATATCCTTTTACTGGAAGAAAAGATTCTGCCGTGGCTACCTTAAGCGTACACGATGCGTTACGCTCTTTCTCTATTAGAACATTTGTAGCCTCTAAAGATAATGCGCTAAACAATGAAATTTTGGAACAGTTACTAGAAATGAAACTGTCTAATTTTATAAGTACAGATTATTTATTGTAGTTGTTTGTGTAGTAAGCAAATGTAAAATATCGTAAGTAGGGTGCTTCATGAATTCTTATTACGGCTTTAGGTATCTAAATATGCATTAAATCTAGAAACGAAATCCGTATACCGAAAAAATTGATTTTGTAAGATAAGTTGTACTATCTTCCCTAGATGCTATTTGATTGTAGCACCCCAAACGCTATAATAAACTTAAAAAATATGTTGTATGAGGTATAGTAAGCTTGTTTTTCTAATGTTTTTTTTATGGTATTCAGGAACTAGTTTCATTTTTGCTTCCAACCCACCTATTACACTAAATACAAACGAACATTTTACTGTTTCTCTTTTCTTTCCGTCTCCTATAGAACGAGTAATTGCGCCAGCTGATCACTTCTCTTTTGTACACGAAAAAAATGGTGTACTGGGTACATTAAGGGGGAGTAAAGGAAGTGCTAGCAACTTAACGGTAATTACTTCGGAGGGACTTATTTATTCATTTACGGTAAGTTATAGTGAACGAATAGAAAACTTTACTTATGTGCTTTCTAAAGAGCAAGCAACAGCAAGTATGGCTGGAACAGCCGAGAGGGAAGTACAAGACGCGCCTAAAGAAAGCGTAACCAAAATAGAAGAGGCCTCTAAACCTAGCGTTAGTACTCCTGAACCACAGCAAATTGGGGCTACTACTGCTAATCATCCGCAGGTAGCCGAGCCATATGCCCCTAAAAATACGATTGATAGAAAAGGACAAACCTTATACAGCTCAAATAGGGCAGAGTATTACCGTATATTTTGTGAAAATAATTATTTACAAGAGGCGCGTATTAAAGATAATTACACCAAAATTGGAGATGTTCAAATGAGTGTTAAGTCGGTTATTCGAGATAGAAATGAAGTTTATGTTACTTTGTTGATTACAAACGACTTAGATGCTGTGTATGCTATGAAAGAGCCTCAATTTTTTGTAATGACAAAAGGCAATAAGGAAACGCTAGAGATAAAAGCGTTATATGCATTTAATTACCAGAAAGATGTAGGTCCAAAAAGCGAGGTTTCTATGGTATACGTGTTTAAAGATTTTAGTTTGGGGAGTGATCAGCAGGTATATGCAACCTTAGATGCTTTAAAAGGAAAACGGAAGTTAGTTTTATTACTAGATAAAAAAGTAGTTGGTAAATAGCCTTTCATATTTTTTGGGCACAATCTATACGCTGTAGCAATTGAGTTGTGTTATCTTATAATTTTTAAACCTTCTTTTCCATTTGGTTTATGTAAATACACATAATAAAAAGTTTCAGTACCATTTTCTTCTGTAGCTCTTAGAACCGGTTCTCCTTTATTTTTTTCATCTATTCTTTCTAGGGTAACTAGTTTTCCATTTCCATAAATTGCCAGTCGATAGTTTTCAAGATCTTGCATTTTACCTTTGGTCTCTTGTAGCAATTCTACCCTTATTTCCTTTTTTTGAAGTTCCGATTCCGACATAGATAAATATTCTGCTACATCTGTTTCATGATAAAAATCCTCTAGCAGCGCCATATAAGAGTCCACATTTCCTTTATTTAAATCTTCTCGTAATCTCTCGTAGTAAGCAACCACTTCTTCCTTCAATTGTTCAGGATCCAGACTTTTCAAGTTCTCACTATTTTTCCACCCCTCCAATTCAAAAGAAATATCTGAAATATCTATCTTCCATTCCAGTTCTAATCTTGGAACAGATTCTGTAAGCGTAGGAAAAGTATAAGTCGCTATATCTTTATAATTCTTGGCTCTACCTAAGCCAGGCTCGTATTGCTTTTCAAAACGAGCTAATTTTAATTTGTTTAGCTCCATGTCCTTAGGGGATATGAGTTGTCTTCCCTTAATCGGAAGTAAAACTATTTTAATGGTATGCTTCCCCTTTTCCAAGAGATACGGATTTATGTCTATAAAAGTATTAAGGCTATTTCTATACCATTTTTTTATAGGAAAATCATCGAGGTATACCTCAAATGGTAAATACGCATTGAAGGCTAGCCCGTACATAATATGTGGTTCTGGAATTTCTTGCTGTATTTTATTTGACATTTGATTATTTTTTTTTGGTTGTTCGTCGCATGCGATAAGCATTAAGCAAAAAAGTAAAATGAGCCGTACCATAATGCTTAAAATTTAAATAATTCGATTTGTGGACCTTGTACGCCTGACAATAACGGGATTTTGTTCGGAGTGTCATTTTCATCGTCTCCCTTTTTTCCTTTATTTCGTTTCGCACTAAAACGGATATAAATTAAGGCTTCTAAACCTTCAAAATCAAATTGTGCAGGGCATTCTTTGCTTCTATTGTTATATGAAATGTATGCTTTGAATTTGGCTTTACCTTCTGCATGAATTTTTCCTTGCCCTTCAATATCGAACATGTCAACAGTTACGCTTCCTCCTGCTTCTAATCCAATTTCGAAAGTACTTTCAACAGAAATACCTGGGCCTTCAAGGCCATCTATGCTATGATAGGCCATGGGTTTAACTTCCAAGTTAACAGCGGCTCCAACAACTAAATCTATATAATACTCAATATTAACAGCTCCAAAAGACAATATTTCAATACCCTTAATGATTCTATCGAGAGCAGCAATAAACTGCCCCGCAACGGGTATAAATTTTGCAAAAAATAAAAGATCAAGCCTTCCTTCTGCTGAGAGAAGGGGAGCAGCGCTAAATACACCTTCCACAAACCAGCCAATTCGGTTAGGTTGTTGCTTACTTTCTTCATACCTGCAATAGACACCTGCTGAAAAAGAAGGTCTGTGTACCTCAATACGCAGAGGTAGTCCACGACCTAACCGTTTTTTCATTTTAGAAGAACTAGCACTTGGTAAAGCGGCTTTCGTCTGATCGGATTGTAATAATTCGTTTAAGCCTTCGTACGCCCTAAGTGTATAGTTTACTAATCGAAAAATAGGATGCTCATTAGAAAATGAAATATCTTGTTTTTTACCATCAAAACTTATTCCCATTGCAACTTCCAAGGAATAAGGAGCAGATCCTCTCATTAGCCCTCGTTCCCTTCCATAGGCTGCTCCGCGCTTAAATTTATCAGTTGATTTATCCCAACTTCTACTTTTATAATTTCGATCCTGTTTTACATAGGCCGGTCTTGACGAATTAAATTTAAAATTCACATACCATTCTACATCTGGATAAACATCAATTTTAATTTTCTGATTAGGATATCTGCAAGTGGAAACTGGCACAAAATAAGATTGCGGTTTGTTATTCCATAAGTCTAAATACTTAAG
>CAZWVO010000001.1:0-23452 GCA_964637535.1 uncultured Flavobacteriaceae bacterium | reverse complement strand
CCACTTCCATCCGCATTCAAATTAATCTCTTCTAGTATTTCAAAGCAGCTTGTGCAGAGTAAAAGTGCAGTTAGACCAAGAATATAAGAAATGAATTTTTGCAACATGATGTAAAATATGTTCTTATGGATTAACTAGTTTTTTAACATAAAATTGTACGTCTAAAACTTTTTATGGCTCAAAGATACATAGGAGCTTCTGTAAGCGAACTCCCAGAAAACAGTGAAATTACATCCATGTCCTAATTAGTATATAATTAGGATGTTGTTTTAGCCGCATAAGCACCTAAACAAATACCAAACCAAAACTGCTTAACGGTATAAATATTAGCTATTACGCCTCTTCTTGCGGATTCATTTCAAAATCTTCCATAAACTTGGTAGTGTAATTACCGGCAAGATAATCGGGATGATCCATTAACTGCCTATGAAAAGGGATGGTTGTTTTTATGCCTTCAATAACAAACTCATCTAAGGCTCTTTTCATCTTATTAATAGCCTCTTCTCTAGTTTGCGCAGTAGTAATTAACTTGGCAATCATAGAGTCATAGTTGGGCGGAATAATATAACCACTGTAGACATGCGTATCTAAGCGTATTCCATGCCCTCCTGGGGTATGTAGGGTAGTAATCTTTCCAGGAGAAGGTCTAAAATTGTTATACGGGTCTTCGGCATTAATTCTACATTCTATCGAATGTAATTTTGGAAAGTAATTTTTTCCAGAAATTGGCACGCCACCTGCAACCAGAATTTGTTCTCTAATTAAATCATAATCAATCACTTGTTCTGTAATGGGATGCTCTACTTGTATTCTGGTATTCATCTCCATAAAATAAAAATTACGGTGCTTGTCTACCAAAAACTCAACTGTTCCTGCTCCTTCATATTTAATAAATTCTGCAGCTTTTACTGCAGCTTTACCCATGTCTTCTCGTAATTTATCTGTCATAAATGGAGAAGGGGTTTCTTCGGTAAGTTTCTGATGCCTTCTTTGAACAGAACAATCTCGCTCCGAAAGGTGACATGCTTTTCCGTACTGATCTCCAATAACCTGAATTTCTATATGCCGAGGTTCTTCTATGAGTTTCTCCATGTACATGCCTCCGTTACCAAAAGCAGCAGTAGCCTCTTGTACAGCACTGTCATACAGTTCTTCCATAACATCATCGGACCAAACGGCACGCATTCCCTTACCTCCACCACCAGCAGTAGCTTTAATCATTACGGGGTAGCCCATTTTTTTGGCAATTTTTCGCGCTTCTTCTGATGATTTTAAAAGGCCATCAGATCCTGGAATTGTAGGAACTCCAGCTTTTTTCATGGTTTCTTTGGCCGAAGCCTTATCTCCCATACGATCTATTTGATCTCCAGAAGCCCCAATAAACTTAATCTCGTGCTCGGCACATATTTTGGAAAACTTGGAATTCTCTGATAAAAACCCATACCCTGGATGTATTGCATCTGCATTCGTAATTTCAGCAGCCGCAATAATATTAGGTATTTTTAAGTAGGATTCATGACTAGGTGCAGGCCCAATACAAACTGCCTCATCTGCAAATCTAACATGCAAACTTTCTTCATCTGCTTTAGAATATACGGCCACCGTTTTGATGCCCATTTCCTTACAGGTTCTTATGATCCTAAGCGCTATTTCGCCTCTATTAGCGATGAGTATTTTTTTAAACATAACAGGATTAAATTTCCCATTGCAAACCGTAAAAAAGCACTTTGCAACTGGAGTTTACAATTTGTGATTTTGTTTAAGACGGATCTACTAAGAACAAAGGTTGATCAAATTCTACTGGAGAAGAATCTTCAACTAAAACTTTTACAATTTTACCAGACACCTCTGATTCAATATCGTTGAATAACTTCATGGCTTCAATTACACAAAGCACATCTCCTTGCCCAATAGTTCCACCAACCTCAACAAAATTAGGTTTGTCTGGAGCTGGTTTTCTATAAAAAGTTCCTATAATTGGCGACTTAATAGTAATGTACTTAGCGTCGTCCTCTACTGCTTCGGTCTTTGTGGGAGCAGCAGGTGTATCTGCAGCAACAGGAGGCGTAGCCATTGGAGCGGTCGCCATTGGTATTTGTTGCACAAAAGTAGTCTCTGGCGCCGAATTAACAGCTCCTGTTCTAATTGTGATTTTAATATCCTCCATCTCTAGTTTAACCTCACTAGCTCCGGATTTTGCCACAAATTTGATGAGACTTTGAATTTCTTTAATATCCATGGAAATTATATTTAGTTGAATCAGTTTTAAGAATTATATGCCCACTTTAAATAAATAGACCCCCAGGTGAATCCACCGCCAAAAGCCGCAAAAACTAGGTTGTCTCCTTTCTTTAACTTGGTTTCGTAATCATGTAATAATAAGGGTAATGTAGCAGAAGTGGTGTTACCATAATGCTGAATATTCATCATTACCTTATCATGGTCTAAGCCCATACGGTTTGCCGTAGCATCTATAATACGTTTGTTAGCTTGATGGGGTACCAACCAGGCAACATCATCATGATTAAGTTGGTTGCGTTCCATTATTTTTCCTGCAACATCTGCCATGTTGGAAACGGCAAATTTAAATACCGATTTTCCATCTTGATATACATAGTGTTGCTTGTTTTTTACGGTTTCTTCAGAGGCCGGCAATAGTGATCCTCCTGCGTCCATTTTAAGAAAGTTACGTCCAACACCGTCAGAGCGTAAATACTCATCTTGAAGTCCTAGCCCTTCCGTATTGGGTTCAAATAGCGCTGCACCCGCACCATCTCCAAAAATAATACAAGTAGCCCTGTCTTTATAATCAATAATAGAGGACATTTTGTCTGCACCAATTAACAGCACTTTTTTATACCGTCCAGACTGCACATAACTAGCTGCAGTAGACATCCCGTACAAGAAACTAGAACAGGCCGCCTGCAAATCATAGGCAAAAGCATTTGTAGCACCAATATCTGTAGCTACTTTAGCAGCTGTTGCGGCAACAAACATATCTGGTGTAGCCGTGCTGACAATAACAAGATCTATTTCTTTGGGATCTAGATTGTTTTTTTGAAGTAGGTTTTCCGCCGCTTTGATAGCTAAATAGGAAGTGCCTTCTCCATCTTCTTTTAGAATTCTACGTTCTTTTATACCTGTCCTGGAAGTTATCCATTCGTCATTGGTATCTACCATGTTTTCCAACATTTGATTAGTCAATACAAAGTCGGGCACATAGCCTCCTACAGCGGTAATAGCTGCTGTTAAGTTGTTCATTTTCTAGTTATTTTTTGTCGAAAACCTTCAAAAAAGACTCAAAATTCGTGAAAATTAATGATTTTCCACGACTTTTTATCTAAAAGTTGCTGATTCTTAACATTGGGGATATTCCACAAAAAAACTCCCGCTTTTCTAAAGCGAGAGTTTTTAAAATTTCTTTTAGGCCAATCTAAGCAACGGCATCTTCTGTTCTGTCAATCAAAACTTGCCCGCGGTAATATAATTTACCCTCGTGCCAATGCGCTCTGTGGTACAAATGCAATTCTCCTGTTGTTGGGTCTTTTGCAATAGTTGGAGCGGTTGCCTTGTAGTGCGTTCTTCTTTTGTCTCTTCTTGTTTTGGAAATTTTCCTCTTTGGATGTGCCATAATACACTTATTTATCCGTTAATAATTTTTTTAATGCATCCCATCTGGGATCTATATCTTCTGTGTTGTCTTTATCTTCTTTTGGTTGTAACTCCTCTAGCTTTTTAATGGCCTCTGATTTTAACGTGCCATCTAAAACTCCTGGGTGAATACGTTTTGCAGGAACAGCAAGCACTAGCATTTCATATACATACTGTGCTATATTTAATTGATGTTCCCCATGTGGGATAATTAGAATTTCATCATCTTCATCATTAAACGCATCTCCAAATTTTACTACCAATTCTAAAAGCGAGGTAATACTTTGGTCATAGGGTTCGCTAGTAATATCACAATTTATATTCACTGTACCCTGAGCATTCATTTCCAATTCCAACATCGTACTCATTTTATTCAATACTACAGTCAATGTTATTGCCGTACTATTAAACTCACGATACTCAAAAGATTCAAAGAACGTATTATCAATTGTGTATTCAAACGTGTGCTTTCCTTGCTTCAATCCCGAAAAAGGAACTGAAAATTCCTTATAATTCATCATGCCAACGCTAATTTACCAATAGTCACCTGTGTTAAAGGCGGGTGCAAAGATATAAAAAAAACCCACTTCTCTATAACAACTACGCAAAAACCTTTGCAAAATAATTGTATGTCTTTTAAATACAATTTTTAAACTGTAGAAAGTCTCGTAAGGCTCTCTTTTTACGATGCTTCCAAATCAGAAAATGACTACTTACTTCATTTTCATTTTCTTTAGCGGGTTTTTACTAATACCGTCATATTCCTTACGCTTTCTCACAATATGGATTGCAGTAAACACGGCTTCTTTAAAAGAGCCGGGGTCTGCTTTTCCTTTACCCGCAATTTCGTAAGCTGTTCCATGATCTGGCGAGGTTCTTACCTTATTTAGACCAGCAGTATAGTTAACGCCTTTTCCAAAGGAGAGCGTCTTAAACGGAATTAGCCCTTGATCGTGGTACGCGGCCAAAATAGCATCAAACTTTTTATAACTATCAGAACCAAAAAAACTATCTGCAGCATAGGGCCCAAAAACCAGGTTTCCTGCATCGGAGAGTTCTTGAATCACAGGTTTTAACACTGTATCGTCTTCATTTCCTATAATTCCATTATCCCCGCTATGCGGATTAATCCCTAATAAGGCAATTTTTGGCTTACGAATACCAAAGTCTCTTTTTAAAGAATCGGCAATGGTACTTACTTTAGCTTTTACGAGCTCTGGTGTTATTGCGGCTGGAGCGTCTTTTACAGCTACATGGTCTGTTAAGAGCCCAACTTTTAAGTCGTCAGTAACCATAAACATTAAACTTTGACCCGCTAACTCTTGGGCCAAATAATCTGTATGACCTGGAAACTTAAAATCATCTGCCTGAATATTATTTTTGTTAATAGGTGCTGTAACTAAGGCGTCAATATGTGATTCCTTTAGCGCTTTAACGGCAGCCCTTAGCGATTTAATAGCATATTTACCTCCCGTTTCAGTAGCTTCTCCAAAATTAATTTCTGGTGTCTCTTTCCAAACATTAACTACATTAATTTTTTTATCAATAGTTTGGGAAGCCGCTTGAACACCATTATAATTTACGGTAATCCCCAATAATTTCTTTTGCTGCGACATCGTCTTATTGGAGGCAAAAATCACCGGAGTACAAAAATCCAACATGCGCGCATCTTCAAAGGTTTTAAGTATTACTTCGCAGCCTATTCCGTTGAGGTCTCCAACAGATATGCCTATTCTAATTTTTCTGCTTTCTTGCATGATATTATTTCCGGTATTATCTCTACTTTTACCCCACAAAACTACTTAAATAAAACGAACCATGTTCACAGGAATTATTGAAACTTTGGGCCAGGTAGAGGAATTGGAAAGTGAAGGTGGAAATTTACATATTACCTTAAGTTCTGAGATTACAGAAAGCCTAAAAATAGACCAAAGTGTGGCTCACAATGGGGTGTGTTTAACGGTTGTTGCAATAGATAAAGAAAAGTATACTGTAACGGCTATTGCAGAAACCTTAGCAAAATCTAACCTAAGTACCCTAAGTGTTGGTCAAAAAGTGAATTTAGAACGTGCAATGGTCTTAGGGGCTCGCCTAGATGGGCATTTGGTACAAGGACATGTAGACCAAACCGCAATTTGTACCGAAGTAGTACACAAAGATGGGAGCTGGATATTCTCGTTTTCTTATGATACTGCTTTAAATAATGTAACCATAGAAAAGGGCTCTATTACCATAGATGGTACCAGTTTAACCGTAGTTAATTCTGGAGCGCATACGTTTAGCGTTGCCATCATTCCCTACACCTATGCGCATACTCGTTTTAATACCTATAAAAAAGGAACTGTTGTTAATCTGGAATTTGACGTGATTGGCAAGTATGTGGCCAAATTAATGCAGTCTTAAACCTTAAGAAATAGGTTTCTTTTATACATCCAATACCCTAGCAACATATAAAAGGCTACTACAGTTAAACCGTAGAGTAAGGAGGATAATTCTATAGCCATAAACTCATGTTTGTATACGGTGTTAAACAGCCAAGCATGTACAGACGTATCTTCTTCTATATGAATCCTATACATGAGCTTAGAAATGAAACTAGATAGAAAATACAGCGTAATGGCATTAGACCCTACATATCTAAAAATACTTCCAAACTGTATTTTCTTTACATCGGTTAGGTAGTAAATAAGCGCCAATACCAAATTTGCCCAGCCGGCTGTAACCAGCACAAAGCTACTGCTCCAAAGGGCCTTATTAATAGGGAACGCTAAATCCCATAGATAGCCTAAAAGGAGCATAATTACACCTAGGCCTAACAGTATTGCCGTTTTCTTGGTTGTTTTAGAAATGATAATGACTCCTGTAAAAATTCCAAGAAGCGAAGTGGCAATAGATGGAATGGTACTTAGTAATCCTTCGGGATCATAATCGCCTTTATACATATGGGTTCCAAAAACATGGAGGTCAATATAATTGGCCCAGTTATTTGGGGCCCTGTCAAAAGTAGTTTCTAGCCCGTTTAGTGGAATAAACCCCATCCATATCCAATACCCTAGAAGTAGCCCAACGCATATACCAATTAGTATTTTCCAATTAAAATTGAGAAACAAGATCGCTGTAAAAAAGAAAACTACTCCTATTCGTTGTAAAACCCCTGGAAAACGGATGTCCACAAAATCCTTAAAAAAAGGAAAACTTATGGTAAAGGCCCCCAGAAATAATCCAAGCCCTATAAGCTTTAGGCTTCGAATAGTAATTTTTTTATACGTATTGGTATTTTTTTCTTTGTTCCTGTAGGCAAACGCTATAGCAGTTCCCACAATAAACAAAAAGAAAGGAAATACGAGGTCTGTAGGCGTATAACCGTGCCATTTTGCATGCAAAAAAGGTGCATAAACGTTAGACCAGGTCCCCGGAGTATTTACTAAAATCATTAAAACTATGGTAAGGCCTCTAAAAATATCAACAGCTAATATCCGATCCTTCATACGTTTAAGCTTATAAGATGTTATCTTTCATTCCATTCCAAACTCGCTTTAATAGTAGTGCAGCAATTACAGCTACAGCGGTAAGTATTCCAGCTAAGCTATAATTTCCATAGATCCAGTTTCCAGTAGCAAACATGCATCCATAAACCAAGATACAGCCTAAAATCATGGCCAAAATTCCCGAGGGTACAGACCATTTTTCTTTTTTATCTTCTAATGAAACCCCTTCAGCTTCTGCCTCACTCCGTATTCGCTTCCAACCCGGCCCCCCTGGCTGTGTTCTTTTATAGAATTTGCGTAAGGTTTCTTTACCCTCTCTTGGGGTAAGGAAAGTGACTACAATCCATACAATACTTGTAATAAGGACAATCATAGGAAACCTAACCCATGCATTAAAAACCCCTTCTACGTCTTCGCCAAGATCATTTTTATGGTCGAAAAGAACTTTTCCTAATGACGAAAAGGTTAATATCAGTGAAATAATCCCAGAAGAAAACATGGCCGATATTTCACTCCAAGCGTTAATACGCCACCAAAACCAACGAAGAATAAAGATTAGTCCAGTACCTGCGCCAAACATGATGATAATATCAAAAAGTTGCTTGGCATTGGTTAGCGCAAGCGCCATAATAGCACTTAATATCATTAATATAACGGTTGTAATTCTTCCCACATTTACCAGTTCTTTTTCACCAGCCTTTACATTGATTTGTTGTTTGTAAAAATCATTAACTACATAGGAAGATCCCCAATTTAAGTGGGTAGAAATGGTAGACATATAAGCAGCTCCTAAGGAGGCCAAAACAATTCCTAAAAGACCACTTGGAAGTTTAGTTAACATGGCAGAATACGCCAAATCATTTCCAAGCTTGCCCTGTTCCACATTAGGAAAAGCTTCTTGTATACTAGCAATATCTGGATAGATAACCAAAGAGGCTAACGCCACCAAAATCCATGGCCATGGGCGTAAAGCATAATGTAAAATATTAAAAAAGAAGGTGGCGCCAATAGCGTGGTTTTCATTTTTTGCTGCCAGCATTCGCTGCGCTATATACCCCCCACCTCCGGGTTCTCCGCCCGGATACCAAGAGCTCCACCATTGTACTGCTAGGGGAATAATTAAAATTCCTATTAACGCCTCGGTATCTGAAAAGTCGGGTAAAATAGAAATCTTATCAACTACGTTCTCATGGGTGATCAGTTTAGAAACTCCACCCACCTCTGGAAGGTTTACCAAATAATACGCTGCTCCAACCGCTCCTATTATGGCCACAAAAAAGAGTACAAAATCGGTATACACAACACCTCTAAAACCTCCTATAGCACTAAATATTACCGTAATAACACCTCCAATAAGCACAGTTTGCATGGGGCTAAGGCCTAACATTACCTGTCCTATTTTTATGGCAGCAAGGTTTACGGCCGCCATCGCCATTACATTAAATATTACACCAAGGTATACCGATCTGAAGCCTCTAAGAAAATGTGCCGGCTTGCCTCCATAGCGCAAATCATAAAATTCCATATCGGTATTTACGTTTGACTTACGCCAAAGTTTTGCATATACAAAAACGGTAAGAAGACCCGTAAGTAAAAAAGCCCACCACACCCAATTTCCAGAAACTCCGTCAGTACGAACCAAATCTGTTACCAGATTAGGAGTGTCTGTTGAAAAGGTTGTAGCCACCATAGAAAAACCAAGTAGCCACCAGGGCATATTACGCCCAGATAAGAAATATTCAGAAGTGTTTTTCCCAGACTTTTTTGAAACCGCAATTCCAATGACAAGAACTATTGTAAAAAAACCTATAATGAGGCTATAGTCTAGTGTACTTAATTCCATAGTTTGGTTAATTGGTTGTCGGTTAAAGATATCATTTTTTGGAATACCTTTGTTTTTCATCTATTTAAATCTATCCATGGCCCTATTTGTCCAGTTAGAAATTAGTACTACGGCCTGGGTAATGGCATTTACTGCTGCCTTCATTATTGGTATTGCCAAAGCTGGCGTAAAAGGAATTTCGGTGCTTATTGTTACGTTAATGGCACTGGCTTTTGGAAGTAAAGAATCTACGGGACTTATTGTTCCTCTTTTTATTGTAGGTGACATTTTTGCCGTTTTCTACTACAACCGGCATGCCAAATGGAAATACATTTTTCGTTTTCTACCATGGATGATTTTAGGCGTGTTAATTGGCGCCTACATTGGAAAAGACCTAGACGCCAAAACCTTTAAAATAGCTATGGCGTTCATTATCTTATTGAGTGTAGGCATGATGTACTGGTGGGATCAAAAGAAGTCTAAAAAAGTACCTACACATTGGGGGTTTGCTGGCCTAATTGGGATATTAGCCGGTATTACCACTATGATTGGTAATTTGGCCGGTGCTTTTTCTAACATCTTTTTTCTAGCAATGCGTTTGCCTAAAAATGAATTTATTGGAACCGCCGCATGGTTGTTTTTGATAATTAATCTTGTTAAACTTCCTTTTCATATCTTTTCTTGGCATACCATTACTGTAGATACGCTATTGTTAAATCTAAAGCTAATACCCGGTATTTTCTTGGGCTTATTTGCCGGGATCTATTTAGTTAAAATTATTAAAGATGGGTTCTACAGAAGAATGATTTTAATACTAACCGCATTAGGGGCAGTGCTAATTTTATTGCAATAAATCTGCCTGTATTCTAATATTATTCGCAATTCTATTACCATTCATCGGTAATTTATAGCGCAGTCTTTTATTTTTTGGTATCTTTTATCCCCTCTTTAAAAAGAGACTTTTTTTTCTAGGATTGGACACTAGCATTTTTAATTAAATGAATTCCTAATGAAAACACCAAAAAAAGTACTCCTTGTAGATGATCATCTTATGTTTACAGATGGCTTAAAATCCATCTTACAGCTTAATGAGCAGCTTGGAGAAATTCACAATGAAACAGCTGCGGAAGCCGCCTACGAGCGTATTCAAAAGGAAGATTTTGATTTAGTTATTACAGATATTAGTCTGCCCGGAATGAATGGGATAGAACTTGTGAAAAAAATAAAACGCGCTGCTTACCATATCCCCGTACTTGTGTTAAGTATGCACTTTGGTAGAGAATTGGTTAAAGAGATTTTGGCTTCCGAAGCCGAAGGTTACCTTCTTAAAAAAGCCTGTAAAAATGAGCTGTTCACTGCTATAGATAAAATAGTAGGTGGAGGAACCTACTACAGCAGTGAAATAACCTGTATAATGATGGACCTCATAAATCACAGACAGTTTCCTGCAGTAGCTGCTAAAAATGAATTTACCCCTAGAGAAAGAGAGGTATTGCAGCTTATTTGCCAAGAATATTCTAGTAAGGAAATAGCAGATAAGTTATGTATAGGCACCTCAACTGTGGAAACGCATAGACGAAGTATGTTTCAAAAAACGAATTCTAGGAATGTTATTGGACTAATACGCTATGCCGTAGAGAACAATTTAGCGCTTTGGCAATAAACCTCAATTTAAAAAAATGCAGCGTCTTGGTATTTCTTTATTTTTTCCTTGGGAAAATACAGTTAAAGTACTGTTACTACTTTTAATACTCCCCTCTTGTTATGGGCAAACAAACGAGAAAATTACTTCGCTTGTTCATAAAGGAGACTCCTTAGGCCGTGCTAGACAAAATGAACAGGCACTGCTACTCTTTTATGAAGCAGAAAAATTAGCTGAAAAAACAGCGGATAGCCTTACCTTAAATACCATATATTATCAAATTGGAACGCAACATTCAAAGTTGGGGAACAATGATAACGCAATAACGTATTTTAAAAAGTCTGAGTCCCTAAGTAAAGCCATTCAAAATGATAGTTGCTACTCCCTTGCTTTACACGGTCAGGGGTTAGCAAATGCTAAAAAATTAAACTTTGATAGGGCCATTAGCTTATATGAACAAGCATTGCGCGTACAGGAGCAAAACGTAAGAAATGAGCGAACAGAAGCCGTAATTCTTAACGGCCTAGCCGGGGTTTATATTGCTAAAAATGATATAAGTAACACCTTATCCTTTGCTAAAAAAGCCTTGGAAAAATCCTTAACGACTTCAGATTTTGATTTGCAAGCAAATATTTTAAACACGATAAGTATCTGCTTGGAAGAGAAAGAAGATTATAAAGAAGCCTTACGGTATAAGAAACAATCTTTGGCGGTATGTAAGGAAAATCAGTTAAATATTCCGCTTGTACTACTTGCCAATATTGGAAATAATTACGCCTTTCTTAAGCAAACCGACTCCGCATTTGCGTATTATAAATTAGCCAAAGAAAAGGCTATTGCAACAGGTTCTGACTATGGAGAAGCTAGAATAAACTATAGAATAGGGCTGTTGCACTCTGAACAGAAAAATTATACTAGCAGTCTTCCTCTTCTTAAAAAGAGCTATTCCTATTTTAAGGGAACTCAAAATGAAGAAATGCTTCATCTCATTAGTAAAAACGTATCTGAGGTATATGAGGCTATTGAAAACCCTTCCGAGGCGCTAGCTTATATACAGGAGCATCGGTTATGGCAAGATTCATTAAGAGCACAATCTACGCACAAAAAAATGGAAGAGTTTCAGATAAAGTATGAAGCCCTAGAGAAAGAAGCTGCTATTCTGTCGCTTAGCAAAGAAAGAGAACTAAAGGAAATACTATTAACTCAGGAAAAACACCAACAAAAAATACTGCGCTATGTCTTCTTCGTAATCCTCCTTTTGTTTGCTCTTGCCCTATGGTATTGGAGAAGTCTTCAAATGAATAGGTTAATAGCAGTGCAAGAAAGTAAACGATACAAATCTGTAATTGAAACGGAGCAGGGAGAACGAAAACGTATTGCTCAAAATCTGCATGATACTATTGGACAGTCTATTGCCGAATTAAAAACACATGCTTCTTCCTTAGCCTGTTGTGCTAAAGATGAAAAACAGAAACGGCAAAAATTATTAGATCAGGTAGATCATGTTTATGATGAACTGCTTAACATTTCTCATAATGTGATGCCAAATACGTTGATTAAATTAGGTTTAGTTCCCGCGGTTCAGGAATTAATAACGGAGATTAGTACCAATAGTGACTTAAAAATTATTTTAAAAAACGACGATGGTTTTAAAGGTCTCAATGAAGAGCAAACCATACATCTTTACCGCATCATTCAAGAGGCTTTAGTAAACATTATAAAATATGCAAAAGCATCTTTGGTTCATATCAATTTATTAATTGAAAATGGCGCTCCTGCAGTATATGTTATCGATGATGGGGTTGGAATGGAATCTGCCCTAGTGAAAAACTTAAATGGTATTGGCTGGAAAAACATCTATTCGAGGGTGGCGCTCCTGATGGGAAAAATTAATGTTACCTCTAAACCCAATAGAGGTACTCATATAGCTATACATCTTAAAGCATTGTAATGGTAGGTCATATGTTAAAAAACGTTTTCTTTTGTTTTCTTCTATGTACCACCCCTTTATGGGGACAATCTAAGCCGCATCTGTCTCAAGATAGTGTTGTAACTACGCTAGAAAAGCTTCTTAAATCCTATGATTCGCTTATTGTAGATTACGTTGATATTGATGAAGCATTAAACCTATTAGAAGAGGCAGAGAATCTGTCTCTTGATTTACAAGACCCAGACCACATTCTTCATTTAGAAGTGAAAAGAAATATGGGTGATGTGCATTTAGATAACGGGAGGTACGATCTAGCAATAGCCTATTACCATGAAGCGCTCCAATTAGCAGAAAAGCACAATGTAAGAGATGAAAAAATACAAGCCCTGATGTATATTGGACAAGGGCATGGAAAAAAGCAAGAATACGATAATGCTATTCCTTTCTTAGAAAAGGCACTTGATTTGTTAAATGAGAAGGATTCTGAAAAATACCCCGATATGAAAACCAATGTAATGGTAAATATTGGTTTGGTGTATCTGGATATGAATTTAATAGATGATTCCATAGCGATCTTCAACAAAGCGCAACAACTTGCTAAACATACTAATGATGTAGAAAATCAATTGGTGATTTACAACAATCTGTCTATTTGCTATAGCCTAAACGAAGCGTATAGAAAAGCCATTTCCTTTATTAAAAAAGGGATTGCTTTAGAACGTGAGTATAACTTAGAAGCTAGATATGAACCCTATGATAATTTAGGTGCAAACTACGTTGACCTAAAGCAGTTTGATTCTGCCCAATATTACTTTAATATAAGTCATAATATCGCCTTAAAATCTAAGGATCCGCAAGCCATAAGTGGTAGTTCTTCGAGTATAGGGTGGATGTACGCCGAGCAAAAAAAATACAATAAAGCAATTCCCTATCTAAGGAAAAGTTATATGATTGCAGATTCCATTCAAGACACAGAATTTGCCTTAGAAGCAAGTGAAATTCTTGCCGAGACTTACGAGGCTAAAGGAGATCATAAAAATGCATTACTGTATTTTAAAAAAGCCATGTCGTACATCAGCTTGATAGATAAAAACATCGAGGATCGAAAAATAGAAGAATTTAATATAAAGTATAATACCTTAGAAAAGGAAAAAGAAATAGCCTTACTACATAAGGAAAACAGCTATAATGATACCCTTATTGGAAAGGAAAAAAGTTTTAAAAAATTACTCTGGATCGTTTTTATATCTGTATTCTTACTCCTCTGTTTTGGGAGTTGGGTATGGCACCGAAATAGGTATAAAAAACGAATGGACAAAGCACGTAGTATTCGTTTTCAGGCTACTTTAGCTGTAGAGCAAAGAGAACGCAAACGCATTGCACAAGATTTACACGATAGTGTGGGGCAATCTATTTCTGTAGTGAAAATGCAGGCTAATGGTTTACAAACTGCTTCCGAAGAAGAAGAACAAAAGCATGAAGAGTTGCTCAAACGGGTAGATCATGTCTATGATGAATTACGTGCTATTTCCCATAAGATAATGCCTAATACGTTAATTACCCTAGGTTTAATTCCTGCTATAAGAGAACTTATTTCTGAAATATCCATCACTAGTGATCTAAAAATTAATTTCCAAAGCGATCCAAATTTTAAGGGCCTAAATGAAGACCAAACTATTAATCTTTATCGGATTATCCAGGAAGCATTACTAACAATCTTAAAAGATGCTCAGGCATCTATGGTTGATGTCAATTTGACGCTAGAAGATGGAAATTCTAAGGCCATTTATATTAAGGATAATGGGGTGGGCATGAGTGCGTCCAAAATAAAAAATCTAAACGGAATTGGTTGGAAAAATATCTATTCTAGAGTTGCGCTACTTATGGGAAAAATTGATGTTACCTCAAAAACCAACGAAGGCACCCAAATAGCTATCCGTTTAGCGCATTAGTTAAAAGGCGTAACTGTATTTTAGCACCAGCTGCTGTGTATAACTAACCCTTCTTCCTAAACCATTTACTCCTCCAGGAAAGGCATTGTCTGTTACCTGTACAAAAATATCATGATCATAGGTTAACAGCGAGAGAAGCGACAATTTAATGTTTTTAAAAAGCGTAATATCAACCGTGTTTCTCCAATTTACATCAATATGATCCGGATCTCGTAGATAATTAGAAAAAAGCAATAGATTACTACTTAGCGCAAAGCGTTCTGAAAGTTGATTATTGTATACGAAACGCAGTGAAGCACCTAGTTGGTTATCATACTTCTTTAAAGTAACGCTATCGTCATCATTAATTTCAAAAGGGTTTCCATGTATTGTTCCAAGAAAATCCCCGTTAGTATCCAAAGCAATGTCATCTGCTATCTCCGCATCATTTACAATAGTTGTCTTGTATGACAAGGGTGACAAAAAAATGGAAAAGTAGTCGTTAGGCCTGTGTTCTATTCCCACAGAAAATTGAAAAAGCGCTGGGGATAAAAATTTAGATATTGGCCCTCCCGAACCTGTTACGTCAGATAAAAAATTACCCTCATAGGTTGGGGTTAACTGACTGCTAAAAAAAAGGTCCGAAGCGTAATAAAACTTGGAAAAATACGAAGTGCGTAAGGCCATTCGCGAGGTTAACCAGATGTTGTCTATGTTTTTTTGAAACGGTACTTTTTGGTCTGGGTTGTCTTCCAAAACTCCGCTGCCCGATTTTTGAATACCATACTGCACGTTAAGGTTGTTAGACCAGCTAAATCGGCCATAATTATATTGATTTATAAGCTCAAAGGAAGCTCCAAAACCCAGACGATTTGTACCACCCCCTACGGTGGGATTAATAAGAAGATTACTTAAAAAATCTACGCCAATTGCTACTTCATTGGTCCATCCCTGTGTTATTTCATCCTGAGCATTTTGAGCCCCGCGAAGCGGACTATTTTGGGCCTTTAAAGTACAAAAAAATAAACTGAGTACTAAAAAGACAAACCCCTTAGATTTTATCATAAACTACGGCTATTAATCTTGTTCATTACTCCATAGGTTGTCCTCTGAAACGAGGTCTTCTGGAACTGGAGCCCATTGTGTGGGTGTTGTTATGGCATCTTCACTTAGTGCTTCTATCTGGGAGTAATCTACCCTTTTAATTTCGTCATCAGCAGTAATAAACTCCTCTGAAATGTGGTTTTCCTCTAGCATATTCTGATTTTGGTATACAATTTCAGTGACGCGTGCCTGCGTTTCCATAACTCGGACGCTAATTTCTTCTGCCTTATGACTAAGCTCATATTGGGCTTCTTCTATACTGCTCATTCCAGATCTGCAGTGGGTAACAAATTGTTTTGCGTAGTCTAAAAGTGTTTGTATGTATGCCATTCGTTATCTTATCGTATTTGTCTAATTTTCTTGCTCTGGGATGGTATGTCTTCCGCAGGCACTTGTAATCTCACTATCTGCAACAATCAAAATGGAAAAACTTCAGACATAGGGGTCCTGCTGGACTAAGCTCAACATCAAACATGAGCACATCTGGGTTAATAATTATAGGTTCTTCATCCCAAGTATTGCATTTAAAATAGGTGTCGTATTCGTATTTGCAGTATCACAATCCAAAACAACTTGTCTTATCTGTTGTTGTGCACTGATTAAATCTATGGTAATTTCACTCATACGTTCCTGTTTTTTCTATATTCCTGGGATAAACGGAACTCCGTCTCCTTTTGCCTCATCTATTATTTCATTGGTAAAATCCACTACTCCTTCAGTTGCTTCTCTTGTTACTTCCAATCCCGTTTCTACTCCTTCTCTGCCTGTTTCAAAAACACCCTCTCCTGTTTCCCATAGCACTTCTCCTCCTCCTTCAATAAATTCGGAGGCCGTTCCAATATAATCGCCTTCATAAGCTTCCCTAAGGATTTCGCCTCCTGCTTCCTCTAATTCCTCCGAAACTTCTGTTCTTGCTTCAGATATCTCAGCGCCAGTCTCTGCAAACCCTTCGGTCACCTCTTCTAAAATTTCGTTTCCAGCATTTGATGCCGCATCTAGTGGACCGTGATCTATGGTTTCATCCCAGTAGTTTATTCCAGATACCTGTCCGTTTAAGGGTTTTAAGCTGCTATCTTCTCCAAAATGGCAATCTCCTGCATCTGGCACATAGCAATACCCAGGTTCGGTGCCTTCAAAATTCTTATCCAGAAAGCCAAAAGCATCATGTGTAGGAGCATGGAATGCCAAAGCTTCATTACTTACTCCAGTAAAACCAGAGGCAACTTCTTCAAATAAACCATCTCCATCTATATCAGCGGAAATTGACCCCGGGCCTGTAAACCCGCCATCTGGACTCATTAAAGAGGCAAAAGCTGGATCTAGTTCTAGTGCTTCTCCAACCACAAAACCAAAACGCAATTGGCTTTCAGAACCATACCCCCTAGCTGTTCCAAACTCTAGGCCTTGTTGTTCCATAAGGGCTAACATTCTTAGGTAATCCTGCTCTGCCTGAGCTACGGATATTCCACGAGCATCGGCAATACCTGCTATATAAGGTTGTACTTCTGGTGTAATGGTAAAGGGAGATTCCGTAAGTTCTGGATTGTCGTTTAAAAGGTGAGATAAATTTTCCATATTCCCAGACAATTCTGGTGTCCCAGCTCCTTGCGCATCAAAATTGAACAATCCCACTCCATTATCCCATTCATAATTGGTATTAAAGGGTATTTCTGTTGTAGCGGTTTGAAACTGCATTCCCGTTTTGGCTCCTACAATTTTTCCTCTAGCGCGTTCTAGTATTTGTAAAATAATGCTCATCTCTTGTATTCATTTTGATTTAGGATTAATCCCAAAATGTTAATTTATCAATAGTTCCATCTATTACATCATCTCCAAAGTCTACCACGTCTCCACCAAAATCTATTGCGTCATCAACCCTATCTCCCGACCAATCTGCCACATCTTCGGCGCGGTCTACTGACCAATCCGCTATATCTTGTGCACCTTCCACAACCGTGTCTTTTGTTTCATTAAAACCATCTACTGCAGCATCTTTTAGCTCTACGACGGCGTCTTGAATGTTTTCTCCCTGATGAAAAATTTCATTAGAAACAGGGGTTTGTATGTTATCATCTCCCGGACTTATAAAGTCTGTGCCAATATGATGTACTCCTGCATCTAAAGCCTCTTGGTAAGAAGTAGCATCATTGGCACCATACGCTCTTAAAATGTAATCTTCATCCAAAATTTGAGGAGCCACATCCAAATCGTCTACCTTAATATTGTAAAAAACAGCGTCCTCGTTGGGAACAAAATTGCCGTTGACATCAATCTCTGGGTTGGCCGAAATAAATCCAATAGGGTTTTCTGTACCTGCTAGGTAGGCTTCCAATTCTGCATCTCCACCAGTTAAAACAATCATTACCCTGCCCTCCATGTCATTAAGTGTTGGCATCCCATTTTCTTGAAACGCTTCTCCTAGGTTATCCGCGCCCGAAGCATTAATAAGATCATTGGGAGTATATAGCACGTCCTCTCCTAGTTGCTCTCGTAAAACCCGGTCCAAATCTGCTGCTCCAAGTCCGTTTTCAGGGTCAAACATATCCTTTACATCAATATGTAAGGTAATGACATCGTGCTTTGGGTTTAATTCATGAATTGCAGCAATATCTGCTAATCCATCGGTTAAATGTGGATAGTGGGTATTGCTTCCCATATTTCCAAAATTTATCGGAATACTGTCATGATACACATAAAAATCTCCGTTCTCTGCCAGGTTCTCTCCAAATACATTTAATCCGGGATCTCCATTGTGGATATCGAGCTCAAAAGAAGTAATATTTTGATTTTGATATTGTTCTAATATCGTTTCGTTCCTATTATACGAGTTATGAGACGATTGTTGTTGTATATCCGTATACGTTAACGGATTTCCATTTTCGTCAAACCTTGGTGGAGGTTCGTAGTTGGGTATGCCGTTTACTGTACCCGGAGGTGAGCCGTTACCCCCAAAAGGTAGAGGTATAGGTGGCACTAAAATAGATATGGGAGGAACAATTTTTCCTCTTGCAGATTGTACAAATGTTTTAGCTCCTCCTAAAATTGATCCTATATCGCTCATGTCTCATTTATGCTGTAAACCGGAAAGAATTCATCATATGCGTTGTTGCCCTGTCCAAGACTCCCATATCTTTTGAATTTGGAATAGAGCAAGAAAGTATAAAAATGGTGTCCTTATTTTCTGTAAATATTTCTCTAATAAATAATACCGTATCTGCTTTAGGAGCATACCAACAAGATCTTCTCATAAAGGCATTGTACTGCTCTTGTGAAAGGTCTTGTTCTCTTAAGACCTCGTAGTTTTTCTCTTTTTGATGTAAGACCTTCCTTTGCGCGGCTACATCCATATAGGTTTGCTTTTTTTTAGCAATTCGAGTAACGTAAAAACCCAATCTTAATTTTCCCACTTTTGGCCCATAAAAAAAGGTTTGGTTTTCGTTTACTTCATCTATATACCAGTTAGAAGCCACATGAATGGTATATCCTTTACCCTGATGTAGCACTGCAACTGGTCTTTCTTTAATCATCTCAGACATCCTAGTATTGTTTATTTTTTACTTTTTTCTCTAATCGTTATTATGGACGCCACCCTAAGATATCTGTTACCACATCTTGTGCTCCGCCTGCTAAATCACCAACTGTTTCTCTGGCATCAAATTCTACCTCAAAACCAAGGTCTACACCTAAGCCTAAGGTTGCGCCAATATCAAACTCTGCACTAACTGCCCAATCTTCTAGACCCACATCGGCATTAAATTCAGCCCCTAAGCCATAAGTTACCCCTGCGTTGCCTCCAAGATTACCATACTGTCCTTCTATACCTGCCTCTGCTTCGGCTTTTCCACCAACAAATGCTTCTGCACCAACTCCTAGGTTGGCAGTTCCATCCATAGGATTAAAATTCACTTCAACTCCTGCCTCAGCTTCGGCTCCCACAAATACTTCCGCATTAAGATAGCCAGGGCCATACGAACCTTGATATTCTGCGCTTAAAAGATAGACTTCGGCATTAACAGCTAATTCTCCGTTAAAACCATCACTATTAAACCCTAATGTAGCAGACCCTCCGGTTTCATATCCAAAGGCATTTACTTCTAAACTGTTATTTTCACTTCCCCATTCACCTTCTAAAACAGCGCCATCATGAGTCAGGACTTCAAAGTCATGTTCGTAGAGATTCACATTTGCTTCTACATGACTGTTCTCATCAAACCAATTCTCATTATCCTCTGGGCTTTCACCTAATTCTAAATGAGCTGTTTGTTCATTCCAGTCTTGTCGTTCCAGTTCTACATGAGTAGTTTCCCAAGCTCCATCTTCTCGTTCCATTCGCGTACTAACTTCAAAATTTCTTTGTTGAAAACTACCATCTTCTCTATTGGCACTAGCGATTTGAGATATCCTTGATTGGATTATCCCCTTTCCTGTACTTATTCTGGTTCTTGCGGAAGATAAAAATTCACTTATATCACTCATGGTTATTACGCTAATTTTGGATTATTGAACTGTAATTTTATTATCATTAAGGTTACTTTATTATAAGAAAGTAGCCTAATTACTAGTAGTCTAAGCGTCACCAACCATGCGTATAATTGAGCGCATAGGTTGGTTTGCTTATCAGACTACATTCAATCTAGTTAACTTCAATTGGAATTAGTGTTTAGTCCATTTGGTATAAAATCTGTTGTGCTCTAACCGCTGCGGCTTGCGCATCATCTTCAGCTTCCATAGCGCCTTCTTTAGCAGAAATTGCTTCGCCTTCTGCGTCTGATGCATTGTCCCTAGAGGTCTCTGCTTCGCCTTTGAAATCTTCTATTAAGCCAGCGTCTGTTTCACTTTGCGTTTTAAGCTCCTCTATCTCTCCTTGTTTCTCTTCGGCAAAAGTGGTTGTAGCGTCTAAGGCACTTTCTATTTCGTCTAAGGATCCATTAATTTCTTCCTTAGTTTCGTCCATATGAATTATCATTTGGTCTGTTGCCTCCTGCATATTCTCTACAATTTCCTGAGCAGAACCTTCATGTTCCGTAATGGTATCTACCAATCCAGAAGCGCTTTCTTCATGGCCCGTAATCGTTTCTACTAAGCCCGAAGCCGTTTCTTCATGGCCATTGATTGTTTCCACTAAGCCTGAAGCCGTCTCCTCATGACCATTGATAGTTTCCACAAGACCTGAAGCGGTTTCCTCATGACCGGTAATGGTCTCCACAAGACCAGAAGCGGTTTCTTCATGACCTGTAATGGTTTCTACTAAGCCCGAAGCGCTCTCTTCATGACCACTAATAGTCTCCACAAGACCGGAAGCAGTCTCTTCATGTCCATTAATGGTTTCCACAAGACCAGAAGCAGTCTCCTCATGACCATTGATAGTTTCCACAACGCCAGAAGCGGTCTCCTCATGACCGTTGATAGTCTCCACAAGACCTGAAGCGGTCTCTTCATGACCGTTAATAGTCTCTACTACACCTAAAGCAGTCTCTTCATGCCCATTAATCGTTTCCACTAAGCCTGAAGCAGTTTCCTCATGACCGTTAATAGTCTCTACTACACCTGAAGCAGTTTCCTCATGACCATTGATGGTTTCCACAACACCAGAAGCGGTTTCCTCATGTCCGTTAATAGTCTCTACTACACCTGAAGCAGTTTCCTCATGACCGTTAATCGTTTCCACAACACCGGAGGCGGTTTCTTCATGACCATTAATCGTTTCCACAACACCTGAAGCGGTTTCCTCATGACCATTGATGGTTTCTACAACACCTGAAGCGGTTTCTTCATGTCCATTAATGGTTTCTACCACTCCTGAAGCGGTCTCTTCATGTTCATTAATCATTTCCACAACGCCAGAAGCGGTCTCCTCATGACCGTTAATAGTTTCTACTACACCAGAGGCTGTTTCTTCATGTCCATTGATAGTTTCAAGCGTAGTTGAGGCGGTTTCCTCATAGCCCGTAATGGTATCTAATGTGGTACTTGCTGTTTGTTCGTATTCAGAAATCTGATCTATAGAAGCAGATGCTGTTTCCTCATAGCCTTGAATTTGTTCAAGAAGTGTACTCACTTCCTGTTCTTTTTCTTGAACACTAGTTAATAGTGTTTCTACTTCATTTTCATGAGTTTGAACATTGGATAATATATTACCACATTCTTCCTCGTGTTCCCTAATTTGAGCCGCTGCCGACTCGGATTCCGTTAGTAGTTCGCTTAAGGTTTCTACAAGTTCTAGTGCCTTGTCTTTTTCACTTTGAATTTCTTCAAGCGCCATCATGGCCTGATCTAAATAGCCGTTGTCGTTTTCACCTGTCCCAGATGCCATAGTATTAAATTTTTAGTTATTATTCTTTTTTCGCGTTCCTTATAAAAGTAGTGCTAGATCATTGTAAGTATTTAATAATCAATGGAATTAAACTGGAAATATCCTGGAAATAGACCCTATAACTTTGCATAAAAATGCTTCCCCCCGGAAGTTATAGGGTGTTACACTATTTCCATTAAGTCTGACATACTTGCGTTTGTTTTGATCATCCATTTCCCTAAAGAATCTTTATTCAGGATATAAAAATGATCGGAAATGTCTTTATAGCGTTTTACATAACGTTGCTCTACAGCGTCCCACCAACATAATAACCAGTATACCTTTGCATGTACCTGCGCGTAATTATGTTCTATTCGTTTTACCTCAATATCCAGTATTTCGCAGCTAGATGGGTTGTAATTGTTAGAGATTATTTGTTTGTTTTTTGACTTGTCTACTAAAGCATCCATAATAAGGTTATACGATGGACTATTGCGGATAAACGATTTTGCAATGTGTGCTTCCGCTATCTTAGGCAGTTGGCAATAGGCATAATGTTCCCGTTTTACAGCCTCTTCTACTACCTGTTTTAAAATAACTTCAGGATCTTCTATTACCGCTTCTTTTTTTAGGTTAGCATCATAAAAAGAGATGAAATTATTCCAGTTTTGATGGCCTAAAAAGCATACTATTTTATTTAAGGTGTTTAATGTTCTTGGATCTATGGGATAGGTAATTACGTAGGTTCCAGAAACAATTTTTTGCAGTGTTTTAGCGGACAATGAAACCCCCATTTGCATTCTAATTTTTGGCGATAGCCTACTGTTAAGATCTTCTGCTATTATTTTTGACAACAGATCGTAGCAACTTTTTGTCCATCTATCCGATTTTAGAATGCTATGATGTATGACTTTTTCAGAATTTCTGATGCTAGAAGCAATATAGGTAAGATAATCTGGGAATTCCCCTATTGAATTTTCAGAACCATCCCTTTCTGTGTCCAAAATTTGATGGGGTGCCGTTACGGTAACAACTTCAATTTCTGCTATGTTTTGGGCCGTTCTGCTAGTCATAAGTTATAGTTTTATGTCACACCCCGAATTGATATGCATCTCGTCTATCCGGGTGTAAAATTCATTACTCTTTTCTGCGGTTTCTTCATCTGTTTTTGTATTTGGTTTGGTGGTATTGGAGGTATTTGGAAGTAACGAAGCACTTATTTCTCTATCTGCCGTATTGTTGGCGTAGGATACCACTCCTTTCATAATTGTTTCATCCGAATTGTTATGATGAATCGTTGTGTTTTGCTTAGGGAAAAGAGAAGCTAGAGCGGCTTCTAAAGGTAGTGGGATAGCTGTATTTCCGGTAATCATTATATCTGTAACACCCTCTAATGCTACATTATTTTCCTTCAGATTTTTTTTAATGTGCTGTAATATCTGTTGGGTGCGTTTTATGATTAAGGCGTGTATTTGGCCTCTAGTGACCAGCATTTCAATAACCGAAGCCTGAAAATTGCATACTACTCTAAAGCATAGGTCATTGGTGGTCCTATATAACTCAATTAGCCTGCTTGCCTCCCTTTTTAAATA